>JAJYVQ010000225.1 GCA_021791915.1 Actinomycetes bacterium
CTGTATTATCCCACGACTGCAAAGTAAGAAATTAACTCAGCTCAAAACCCAAGATGCAGAGGCTTTGGGTTTTAATAGGAGTAACGTAGCTTTGATGGTTGAAAAAGGATTTAGCTGGGGCTATTGAAATGAGTCTAAATTTAAAGACAAAGTTTCGAATGGTTGCACTTCTGTTAATAGTTGTACCAGCATGGATATTAATTATAGCATCTAATTACGTGACACTATTATTCGAAGGTGGTTATTTGATGGGCGGAATTCATGTATTTCCAAAATATTTCATAGTAACAGGCGTAATCGCTTGTATTGTAATCGTTATTGTAGGTGTTGAGTGCCTCCCAATCTATTGGTATTTTCACGACAAGGAAAATGGAATTAGAGATAAACCTCCGATATTGTTTGTAACAGCGTATGAGCTTATAGTATCCATGGGATTTGCAATTTTATCAGTTGTATTATTTTTCGCCCTGGAAATATTTTCTCTTCGTCCCTAGATATATGTAAGCAAAGTTTGAACACACTGCTAATAGGCGAGGGGTAAAGTTAGGAGCTCTGAGCCTGTAGGATGACAGAGTAAGGAACTTAAAAAAGTTTTTTGGAATTTCAGTGATTAAGCTTCGGTATACCTAATCGGATGTATTGGTACTGGCCAAGCAAGATTAACTCTTACTTTTGGATTTTAACCTAGTGATATTGTTCCTTGTTTGGAAATCTAATCCTATTGGTTAATTAGCAAAGTTCAAAGTTCAAAGTTCAAAGTTGTGGTTATCTTTATGCAAGCAATCAGTATAACCCGGCATATTATTACTTAGAATCATTACGAATTGAATGGGTTGATTATCTTAATGGATGCCACGAATCTCAGGTTGTGTAGGATGGAGCTAGTGCGTTTACTTGGGCTGGGTTGATGGTACTAACTGATACTAGCATTGAGGGTAAGGTAGCTTAGCGGTTAGAGCTGTAGGTACTGTTTTAAATTAGAAGCAAATGCCGCCATTTTTTGGAGTGGATTGGGAGATGAAGGTTCTTCAATTGCAACAATATACATTAGAAAACAGTGGCTTAACTTTAGAACAAGCAATTGAGCAGAGCGGCATTGAAGTACTTGCACGATCTGATATAGTGGCTTGGAATTTACTGTTCTGGCCACTCGCACAAAGTGAATCTGTTACAGTTCGCATGTTATTAGGTCCTAATTTGAGAGAAGGAGTACCTGGGAAACAGTAGAATTGCCTGCACTGGAAACCAATCCGTACGTTGCAGAAATAAAAAGCATTGACCCAGAAACAGGATCCCAAACTATAATCTATACATAGGTAGGATTATGGGTACTTGGCATCAAAATCTAGGCATAGAAGATGAAGTTATAAAGCTGTTTGAAAATGCCTTGCACAAAGGAACCGATGAATCAATAGATGAACTGTTAGTACATGGTAATAATGCTGTCCAACTCCTTAAATTAGTAACACTCGGGCAATTGAAATTTGACAGCTTAAAGGGAATCGGACGAGTTTATGTGGATAATTTGAATTATATATCATCAAAAATTGCTTGGAATTCAGCTGATTATTTTATAGAGGTATTTAACAACAAAGAATGGCTTGAGTATCCACATATAGTTGGTGCTCTTAGTTGGATTCACAGACCAGAATCTGAGCCACTGATAATAAATGCATTGCTTAATTCAAAATCTTGGAGCGTGCGTATGGAAGCAGCTATCGGGTTAGGCTGTTTTCCTAGATCCGAAACTGTGCTAAATGCACTAGTAAAGGCACTTGAAGATAAAAACTACCTAGTAAAAGATCATGTTATTACCACACTAGGAACAAAGGGAAATAATTCAGTATTGCCTCTACTTTATCCGTTTGTCACCGAAAATTCAAAAATTAGTCTAGAATATTCGGCGAAGAAAGCAATTAATAATATCTTGAATCGAGAACAGAATTTAGCTATAACAAAAATGGGAATTCAATATGCGAATGACGAAAAAACGTTTTATAATATTATTACAAATTCAACTAAGCCAGTTCTGGTTGAATTTTATTCTGACGGATTTGGAATGAGTCAGGAGATTGAGATGGTTGCTGAAGAAAAAAAAGATGCCTTGACAGTAGTTAGGACTGACACAAAAGCAAATCCGGTGGTGGCGAATAAATACCAAGTATTAACAATACCCACGTTTTTCCTTTTTAAAAAAGGTCAGTTGGTTGCCGTTGCAAAAGGTCGTATGCCCAAGGACAAACTCCTACATACTCTTGGAATATAAGCTAGCAGTAAGGTGAACTAATTTTCTCGTAGACTCTAGAATCTAAGAAGTTACTTCAATTTGTTGGTGTATCCTTAGGAAGACTATATCATTTTAAATAATTACTCCAAATTCGTCTTAATAAAAATTTTGAATATTTTTGTTTACTTCGAACCGTAGGTCTACTCGATGACTCAGTGAAGCTGAGTCACGAATACCGCAACTTAAAGGAGAATTATAAGAAAAGTATTTTGGTATATTTACTTGTATAAACAAAGTTTGAATATACATCAGACAAGCGAGGGGTTACGATACAAGTCGTGAGCTATAGCTTGCAATACCAATAACTTAAAAAATTAACTGCGTTGAAAATGGAATGGGTTAGAAAATCAAACTTATAATAAATAATAATTTTCGGTAAGTAAAATCTAAAATATTACGATAATTAACATTCACAGTCTATAACTAATCAATTTGATAATTAATTCCAGATTGGAGTTAAATGAATTTAGCAATTCACCATAAAATTAAATCATACAAATCCAATCTACAAAAAATCCAAGCCCTGTGGTAAAATTTCAGTCGTGGAAACTAGTTCAATTTCACTTAATAATCAAACAGATTTAACTGGTACTACTTCAACTCCAACTTCAAAAAACGCATATTCCCGCTTTTTTTGCAACCCCTCCCTTTTAGTTGCTAATTTCTTTTATATTTTACCTGCTCAAAGGCCAAAAACTACTACTAGTTCATCTAAATATGCATCAGTACCTACAGTTTCAGGGGATAATCCCGTGAATAGCTGGGATCCGAGTGGGGAGGGATATTGTAGCTCCGATCAGTATCTCTCTGAATGCCCGACAGGATTACCTGGGATCGAATTGGATGGACCACCTGCTCCGTATGGAGGACCTCCGTGGCCTTCTTGTCCACCCGTTCCTTCGTCTACTTTTCCACAGCCACAGTATGAA
>JAJYVQ010000226.1 GCA_021791915.1 Actinomycetes bacterium
CCATGGGATGGTAAGACCTTCTATGGTTCCGCCAGCAAATATTAGAGAGTTACGTGACGTTACTCGTTATCGCAAAACACAAATAGAAGTACGAGCTAAAGAGTGCAGGCGCTAATCGAAATTCCCCACTGTTGCTAATCGAAATTCCCCACTTTGATCAGACAAATTTAATAAAGTTAAATACCTAAAAATTAGGTGGACTCCTATAAAAATTGATATTAGAAGTAATCAATTTACAAAAAGGAGTCCAATATCAATGATTACATATGGAGAAGATATGGAATAAAAGCTTTAAAAAAACAAGGTTGGTCAATTGCAGCAATTGCAAGACATTTAAACCGAGACAGAAAAACAATCAGGGCATATTTAAATGATAGAAGAGAGCCCGGCAAGAGAAGAAAACCACAAAATAATGATATTTTCATTAAATATGAGCCATATATTAGATCAAGATTCACAGATGATCCACATCTCGGTACATTGGAAATATTTAAAAAAAATACCAAGTAATTAATACTTCTTCTAATCAATAAACATCTCGGATTTTAGTAGCACCCTAAAGTCAATTTAATTTATTAGTTAACAGATCAATACAAAACAAGGAACTGATATTGTGGCTTCAAACAGAACTGCTAATGAAGCTTCTCTTTTTTGTTTAACATGTTTATGAACTTCTCAATCCTTAGTTTCCTAGTTTCTGGCTTTTTAGCGGTCTGAATGCGCCAGCAGAAGGCATAAGCATTTGCCCGGTTGAGTGTTTCAAAGAAACGTTTGGCATCTGGATTATTATCTAATGCTAACTGAAAGTCTTTTGGGACAGTAGCCATCTTAGGAGAGTCATAAGCCATATGCCATCTACCATCCTGCTTAGCAGCATCAATGGCTGTTTTGCCTGCTTGATGCATTTTACCTGACTTGAGTAACGTTTCAGCTTTAGAAACATTAATTTTTGACCAAATACTCTTTGGGCCCCTAGGAGAAAATTTTTGTAGCCAATATTCATCATCGTAAGCTTGCTTCTGACTGTCGATCCACCCATAACATAGAGCTTCTTCAAGTGCCTCACCATAAGATACTGACACTTTGTTTGATGATTTTTTAGCAAGTTTCAACCATACGCCATCTAGTTGCTGATAATTTTCTTCGAGCCAAGCCCGCCAACTTTTAGTAGTGTCAAAAAAAAGTATAGGTAAACCTTTTAAACTTTCCATACCCAAATTATAACAAAACAGTTCTCAAACACACTTCTTAGACTTAAGCGATTTGGAGGTCATGGTATCATCTATTGCAATAGATTTAAATTTTTAAAACCATCATATGGCCCGATTTTTAGTTAACAGCCCCCTTGATTGTTTTGCCTGTACCTTCATAAAATCCTGAAGATCTGCTATACTGCTTAACATGGCAGAAGATCAAACTAAACCAATTAGTATGTTAATACTGCTAATTTTATTGGGGTTAATTTTAAGTTGTTGCAGTACACAGAATAATTCACATCAACTTAAATTTAGTGGTAAAACTACAACATCTATTTTATCTTTTGGCTCTCACGCTTCAACTACGGTAACAAAAACTTATCCACATTACAGCTCAACAACGACTACTTATCCGCCTAATATCCGAACTATCGGATTTTTACCTCAGACGGCAACTTTTGTTTCAACTGAAATTGGTTGGGTAATAGGAATAGATCCTTTTAAATGTTTTAATAGTCCAACTTGTGTAGCAATCGAATCAACTCAAGATGGGGGCACAACTTGGTCACAGCCTGATTATAATCTACCTAAGATTTTTACTTTAGATGCAATAAATGGAATAAAGTTTTTAAATAGCTCAGAAGGATGGGTATACGGTAAATTTGGTTTATTTCAAACAAATAACGGCGGCTTAACATGGTCCAAAATAACGCTCCCGTCATTTAACAACAATAGCTTTATAAGTGATATTGCTGTTGGGCAAAACAACTTGTATATATTAGACACAAACTTTACCACATGCCCTGCAAATGAACCGTCGCCTTGCAAATTTATTGGAAAAGTTATTTCATTAAATTTAAACAATGAATCAATTAATGATATTTCGCTTGTAAGTAAAACATTGACATATTATCTATTGGCTTCGCCTATTTTAATAGACGCTTATAACAATTGGGCAATGGTAGATTTTGGTACAGAATCTGAAATTTATCAGACGTTTAACAACGGAATAACTTGGACACAAATGAAAGTTCCACCATGTCCTACTTTCTCAGGACCGGAATTCACAATAGTGAATTTTGAAAGTGAAAATATTGCATTAGTTTGCAGTTCTGACATGGGAATGCATCAAGGAACCACTGCCATATATTTATCAAACAACAGTGGCAGTACATTTACCCAAATAGAACATAAAAACATTGGTGTCCTATTTGGATTAATAGTTATGTCATCACCTGATCAGCTTGTAATTGAGTTAGACGCTCCAGCTCCCCCAGATATTGAAGTGATATCGCCCACTAGTACTACTTGGGTATCTGTAGATCAACAGCACTTACAAGATGGAACTTCAGTTTCTGATTTAGGTATGATAACCTCGCAGGTCGGATATTTTATTAGTGAGATACCTACTCTAGCAATTGAAATACCAAATAATAACTATGACTATATGTACATGACTTTTGATGGTGGCAACAGTTGGGAAAAACTTAATTTAACTCCCTAACTTGAATAATCAAATCTTAGTGATATTTAAAATAAGTGGAATAAATAGACCTGAACTTAAGTCAACTTCAAATAAAAAGTAATTAGCTTAAAGTTTGACACTTAAAGTTTATAAATTTCCTACTTTAGCTAGGTGGAATAAGGAGATTCTAGCTTTACTATTTGATTAAAGTCATTGCGGATAAGATTGTAAATTTGTATCTCTATCCGGGATAATTTTTTCTTTTGCCTATTAGATTATACAGTGTTAAAAGTTTCCTACTTTTAGTTATCTACCATGTAGTTGTCTGAGATACTATTTAAACTTGAGATTATTTTGACAACTGAAAGTTTATAATCAAACTTTAATACCGGCAATCTAATTGCAACTGACTAATAAAACTTGTACAATATGAACTTGTGTAGAAGCGAATCGAAATTTTTAGCTTTGAGCTTATAAGACATGTTTGATAAATTAAAATTCCTTAAAAATTAAATC
>JAJYVQ010000227.1 GCA_021791915.1 Actinomycetes bacterium
TTGGGAGAAACCTCAACTCCATCTCCAACCACACTATCTTTGATATAAGAGCCTTGTTTGAGCACAGCACCGATTCCTATTATTGAATTTTCTACTACAACTCTCGAGCCGATCTTGCAATCTGAGCTAATTTGTGACTCTATTATATTTGAGTCACTACCGATTTTACAGTTAACACCAAATGTGCTTAAGTTGGCTTTGAAACCCTCTTCAAAGAAGAATTCACCTTCAAAAAGGGAGTTTTTGACATTGCCAACAAGACCCTGGAAGTTAAACTTATCAGATAACAAATCCTTTGAAAACCAGTTTCCATCAGAATTCATCTCAAACCCTCGTTCTAAGAAGACATCAGGTCGCCTGTTTGACAGAATGTCGCTGGAAGCCTTAATTAAACTCTGAGGCGTACCAAGATCGAGCCAATAGTCATCTGTTTGAAGCGCAAACAAAGTGCCTTCACCTGAAAGTTTTGGAAATATCTCTCTTTCAATAGATACTTTCCTGCCTGTTTCTATCAAATCCAACACAGAATTTTCTAGGATGTAAGTTCCTGCATTAATATAGTTTGTTGGAGCAGAATCTCTGTCAGGTTTTTCAATAAAAGCTAATACTTTACCATTTTTATCTGTGGGAACAACTCCGAATCGGGAAGGGTCCTCAACTGGAGTTAATGCGATAGTTGCTTTGGCATCAGACTCTTTGTGAAATTTAAATAAATCCAATATGCTTAAATCAGTTAACACGTCACCGTTCACTACGACTATTGCAGAATTGAAGTTTGCATAATCTGCAGCAAATTTTATTGCACCTGCTGTATCCAAAGGCTCCGGTTCAATCGCATAACATAATCTAATTCCGTAGGCACTAAAGTCTGGATATGCTTCTACAAACTTCTGTGGCTTATACCCAAGTGAAAGCACCACCGAAGTTATGTCGTTTTGCGATAAATAGTACAGGACTCGATCTATCATTGTGACGCCCGCTACTTTAAGCATCTGCTTGGGCGTATTATAGGTGAGGGGCCTAAGTCTAGTTCCTTCACCTCCGACTAATACAACACAGTCCACTATATCTCCTTAATACCTGTAGCGTTTTCTAGTGTTAGACAATATTATGATGTCATTATGTTGTCGGCGTTGCTTTAGGTGCCGTACTGTTATTAAGAGGAATCGTCGGCGTAACACCAGTAGGTGCACTTGTGGTGGTAGTGGGAGGTAGCGCCTGTAGCAGTTGGCTGCCAGATGGCGGCTGAGGTATTTTCTGGCCTGATGGACCGAAAGCTACAGTGATGAGTTCGCCGTTGTTCAACTTAAGCGAATTTATATTTCCGCTGTAGTTTTGTCCAGTTTTATCCAGCACACCAGAAAAAATGCGAATGCTGACAGATGCCTTAGTACTACTCCCAGGACATGTGCTTCCAGTTTTAAAGGTTCCTACAGTAGGTATTGTAAGTTCACTTAAGTTAACTTTTAAACCCGGGTAGTGATCAACAAAATAACCAAAACTAGCGTGAGTACCTGTTTCGGCTTTAGTCTTTGGTGCGACAGTTATTATACCGTTCCCAGATGTGTTAATTCCTATTGTACTCGCATTTGGAGATTTACTCAAGTTCGGTTCAAACTTACCGCAAACGTAAAACCCTAATGCGACTCTCCATGTCATACCGACGGTAGGCTGATCGGCTATTGGTACAGTTGTTGAAGTTGAAGCAGCTGTATCTCTAGCAACCATTTCGGAACGGGAATAAATAATGCCCAAAGTTCCGAGAATAGCAATAACTATAAGCACGCTATAAAAACCCCAAGGTCTTTCACCTTTGTAATTCTTGGTATTGCTTGAAGCACTTGCTCTCGCAACTGCTCTTGAGACTGAATATCGCGCCAAAGTTTAATTCCTTATCTGTAACTGGCTAACTAATTTTACTATCTTAAGTGTCTGGAACTTAAATAAATTAGTTTAAGATTTTCTAACATTGTAATTTTAGTAAAAATTAGACCCTTTAATTTTACTCTGGTGGCTTTTGTATATGGAGCTTAGCTTATCTTTTGATAATAAAATAAATCCGCGAGTCACAAGTATAAGAAATGCTACGGGAAGAAGAGTTTTTCTGAACTTTTTAGCCGATTTTTTTTCAAATTTATATGCAGAAATGTGGTGGTTCAATATTTTCTTCTTGTTGTCCCAAGAAGATGCCGATCCCACATGTTTGACTGAATATTTTTTACAATATCCTACTTTTTTACCAGCTAAACAAATGCGATAACATAAATCAACATCCTCAAGATATAAGAAAAAGCCTTCGTCAAAACCTCCCACCTTTATAAAATCGCTAGTTCTGACCAAGAAAAATGCACCAGATACCCAGTCGACTTGATAGAGCTCCTCTTTTTTTTCTATGACCGCTTCAGTATCAAATCCCTTATATCGTTTAGAAAATCGATTGTTAGGCATGAAGATTGAACCTATTGCATGACCCGCTGCATCTAGAGGCGACGGAAACCTCCTTGCTGATGGATACACCGTTAAATCTGGGTTCTTGAGCGCAGGAGCGATTAGCCCAACTTCATCATTTGCTTCGAGCAACTCAACTAATTTGCTTATAACTTGATTTTCAATTTCAATGTCTGAGTTGGTCACAAGGACATATGGCTGCTTATACGGCGCAAAAATGGCTCCGTATTGCATTCCGTTGCCAGATTTGACACTTTGAACTATGATTTTCGAACTAGCTTTATCAAAAGTAAATAAATCCATGTCCTGCGTTGCCGAATTTAAAGAAATTAACGCCGTATTTACCGCAGCTCCGAATCCTCTGTTAATTTCAGATCTGATGACCCTGACTGGCAGATACGACTTGTTATTTAACTCGACTGTATCAAATCCGACATTATCAAATCCGACATTATCTGAGTCGACATTATCTGAGTCGACATTATCTAAATTGTGATTAAATTTGTCTTGAAGTATTTCACAAATATCTTCTGTCGATATGGACTCTAACTTATCTGGTGTTCCGTTGTCTACTACCGTAATTGCAGAGACCCCACAACTTAAAAGGTCTTTTAATAGAGATATGGTAAAACTCTTTTCACCATATTCAACCAAAACGGCATGAACTGGATTTAGGCTCATATCTTAAGAAAGTTTCTTAATT
>JAJYVQ010000040.1 GCA_021791915.1 Actinomycetes bacterium
CTGAGACAGGCATTTGACCGAGTTAATATAACTGGTGAACCATTCGATCCCCCATTGCTTTTAATATTGGATGAAGCCGCAAATATTGCTCCTCTGTCGAACTTAGATACACTTGCGTCTACAGCTGCAAGTCACGGGATACTGCTAGTATCCGTATTTCAGGATATTGCTCAAATTTACACACGGTATGGTTCAAAAGCTTCAACTGTTATTAATAATCACAGAGCAAAAATAGTTCTTTCCGGGTTATCAGATGTCGATAACTTGGATAAATTAAGTGCTTTAGGCGGAGCCAAGATCAATATGTTTAATTCAGTTACCGTAGACCAAAAAGGAAGCAGAAGTTATACTGAGTCACCTCAGGTATTGAACTTGATTACTAATTCTTCACTTAGACAGCTCGAACCTGGCTTCGGACTTTTGATCTACGGACATTTGCAGCCTGCAAAAATTAAACTTAGGCCTTATTTTGAAAACAGCAAACTCTTAAATAAAGTTCAGCTTACTTGAAACTATGTTTCAGTTATTATCAACGTTTCTTGTTTCAAACTATAGCTACTCATTTGCCATTAAAATTAGATAAGTTCGATATTTGAATATTATTTTATTTAAATATTTAGGATTCAGCCTTGTTGTGTGAACTTACCGTATAAAAAATTTACTTTGTGAAATCGCATTATGAGACTCTTTAATCAGCTAAATAATAGATTTTTATATTTTATTGATGAATGTATTTTATTGATGAATGTATTTTATTGATGTATAAATTTTTTAAAGTAATTGTGTGCCATGACTTCTGACAGCTATACATTTGCAAAAAATTCAATGTCCCTATATGACATTATAAATAAAAGACGAGATGTCCGCGCTCAGTTTAGTGGTGAATCTATTGACACCAATATTTTAAAAAAAATATTGCAGGCAGCTCACAGTGCACCCAGCGTAGGGTTGAGTCAACCGTGGGATTTTATACTGATTGAGTCAGAATCTATCAGAAAGCAGTTTAAAGAACATGTAGAGATTGAACGGGAAAGTTTCAATAATGTTCTGGATAATGATAGAAAAGGTATTTTCGCAAACATAAAGATAGAAGGAATTTTAGAGTCAAGCCTTGGGATTGTTGTAACTTATGATCCAAAAAGAGGTAGCCCGGCGGTTTTAGGTAGAAATACAATCGACGAAGCTGGAATATATTCTGTATGTTTGGCAATAGAGAATCTTTGGTTGGCCGCAACTGCGGAAAACTTGGGAGTCGGCTGGGTTTCGTTTTATAAAGAAGAGTTTTTGGCTGAACTGATTAATCTTCCGAACGGGATCAAACCGATTGCGTGGCTTTGTGTAGGGCCCGTTACTCATCTAGAAACAGTTCCAGATTTAGAGAGATTTAAATGGCGTAAAAGGATGAGTTTAGATGACGTTGTCCACTATGATAGTTGGAATAATCGTAGCTTAGAAAATAAGATTTCCGATGAAAAATTGGATTAAGTCCACCTAGGTTCGTCAATGGCTATTTTTGAACTTCGCTTTGCCAAGTTTACTGCGTGATCTCCGAGTCTTTCATAGAACCGTCCGACCATCGCAAGCTCAATGGCAACTTGTGTAGGCATTCCGCTTCCGACGATCTCAGCAGTTAAAGCTACATGAAGTTCATCTAATTCATCGTCTAGTTCCTCAATTTCATCGAACATATTACCTTGTCCGCTTACAAAAGCTTTTGTGGTAAAAGTCCACATCTTGACCGTTAAATGTCCCATTGAATTGATCAGCCCCCGGGCTCTTGGTGTAAGTTCGTTTCCCAGACCTCGACTTGCCCGCCATGCAATATGTTCAGCCAGATCTCCCGATCTTTCTAATTCGGGTAGCATCCTTAAAATTACTATGAGCTCCTGAACTCGGGCTTTAGGTAAGTCAAGAGTTGAGAGTCGTTCTAGAGCTAGATTTTCTACATCTTTATACAAGGAGTCTACAAGTTCTTCTCGTGCCATTGTCTCTTTAGCGATTGCCCTGTCAGAAGATAGAAGTGCTTCAGTAGCTCCAGCAGTCGAATCGGTCACAAGTTGAAAAAGCTGAACAACTTTTTTCTCTACAGTAAGCATCGGCCTTGAAGTTGTTTCTAGTGAGGAGTCTTGAATTTGTTCCATAATTAAAGGTTAAACCAAATTAGCCACCGATAGTTAAAGTTATCTAAAATTTAATCTTAGTTAAGCCAAAATTTAAGAATTCAGCTTAATACTTTTAGATTGTTTGTGGGGTTAGAAACTCAGTTGCTTTTTTAAGCAAATAATACATATGTTACTATTCGTAATATTATTTGTGCCGATAATATAGATTTCAAATCTTTTCAAATTTACTGGTAGCAATTTTATTGAAACTGCCTAGTTGATCAAGTTTACGATACAATCTATTTGTAAGTAAGTGTTAACAGTACGAGGAAAAACGGATGACAGAACAAAACTCTCAATTTCAGCAGTTGTCTCCCGCTGGGTGGTATAATGACCCACACAACAGTAGTCAGCAACGTTATTGGGATGGAATTCAATGGACTGAACATATACATCAACCGCCTCCGTCTGTTCTGCCACCGAGTTATCCAGATAGTAATCATCAAAATCAGCAAGCGCCAAATCAAAACTATTTAGGTCAGCATAATCAGCAAGCTGTCAATCCGAATCCCTACGGAACTCCGTATAACACCTCAAATTTTTTGCAACAACCCACAAGTCCTCGGTCAGTACCTAAAGTTAAATTTAATGAGATGGGAAATACTAACTTTTCTTTTCATACAAATTATTACGGATATTATGCGATCGCTGCTTCACTTATATATATGTTTATAGAATTTGAACTGGGATTGGTGATTTTAGGTATTGTGCCGTTATTAATGTCATTTCGTTCTTTAATGAGGAAAGAGCCTGTTAGACATATCGCAATCGTTTTAGCCGTGGTCTGTTTTTTAGTAGGAATAATTTTGTTTAAGTCAGCCCAAGGTTAACAGGTTATTAGAAGTTTTAGAAAATGTTAGCTTACAAAACGTTTAAAGATAATGAATGAATATTTAAGATATAACTATTCTAAATTTTAAATTGATGATACATAATTAACTTTTATTGCACTATTTAGTTCCGTTTGTAGTTAAGTTCAGTTAAATTATAGTTAAATTCTATCGATAGTCATCTGCTGTATATCGATACTAATTCAAGATGGGATATATAGATAAAACCACAAAAATGGGTTTTCAGTTACGATAAGATAATAGCCGTCGGTGAATTTAAGTGGGAATCGACGTAAAGCTCCAATTGCGCTATATATTTCCTGTTCGGATCCTTTATGAGATGATTATCAGATTGTAACCAAAATTTGGAGACAAATTTAGCAGTAGAGATTAAGGAGGCGACTTTTAACATGAAAAAAGTATTTTCAATCAGTGACGACAATGTAGTTTTAGTTACCGGTGCAGCCGGAGGACTAGGATCTTGTTTCGTAAGACAACTTAGAGATAAAAAAGCTACGGTAATAGCTACTGACTCGGTGAAAACCGATGACAACATGGTTGACGAAGTTTTGGATGTCACAGATTATAAACAGTGTTTAAAGCTCGCCGAAAAGTACAGTCCTAATATTTGGATTAACAATGCTGGAATTTTGGGTGCTGGTTTGATAGAAAACATTGATATGAGTCTTGTGGAAAAGGTAATACAGGTAAATTTGATAGGAGTTATAAACGGTACAAAAGCAGCTATTGAAGTGATGAAAAAAAAGGGAGGAGGATCCATTTTGAACATAGGGTCGCTAGCTTCTTATAGCCCCACCTATGGAATAGGTATTTATTCAGCTTCTAAATTCGGAGTTAGAGGATTTACACACACAACAGCGCAGGAAGTTAAAAAGCACAATATATTTTTATCCTTGCTGTGTCCCGACGGTGTTTGGACTCCGATGTTGCAAGCCGAAGTTAATAATGCCGATGCAAAGATGCCTTTTAGCTCCGGAAAACTGTTAGAACCAGAGATCGTTGTTAAAGCTGGGATAGAACTGATTGAATCAAAATCTTTGACGAAATCTCTACCGCTCTACCGGGCACTGTTAGCAAGACTTTCGGGGGAAGTTCCGAACTTAGTATCCAATTTAGCTAAAATGACTTCCGATATAGGCAGTAAGACTCAGGCAAAATACAAAAATTACTTAAATTAACAATTTGTTCGAATTAAATCTAAAATAGCGGGACTGAAACCAAAGCTTAAGCTATCTTTAGGCTACTCACCGTCTAGCTATCAATTCTTTCATCGATAAAAGATATCTGTTATTGAATTTTAATTGCAGGTGGTTTGAATAAGGTTTAACTAATATTGCAAATTTATTACCTGGTCTTGAAATTGTTTTAATCTTAAACAGTACGTTATTGGTTTTTGTTAACTCAATTAAAAAAAGTTCTTCTCCTACTTCAATGTGATGCGGTAACGTGCCGTAAGTAAAACCAAATGTGTTTGAACTACTAATAATGTTCTCGATCCTGCAGACCGAGGTGATATAAAAGGGAAATAAAGAAAGTTTTAAGAGAACACAACTGTTAACTTCTAGAGAGTTCGATGTTTTCAAAACCTGAAATCCAGCTCTTTCATGAACGGCGAATTGGCTTAAACATAAAACTGCTTTTTCAAATGCATCGAGTCCAGTTCCAACAGACATGCAATATTCTGTGGTTTTCATAGAAGCATTATTTGTTAGAAGATCTGAAGCCTCATAGGATAACTGAAGTTGTGATTGGGTTTCAAGTATTTGATTTAACTTGTCAAGCTTAGGATCGCTTAACCAGATTGGTCCGTTAAACATTTTGTATTCCAAACAAATTTGTATCTACCGTTTAATAATTGTTTATTTTTATATTGTCAGCTCAATTTTATGACTAAATCTACTTAATTTGAAAATTGCAGTTATTATTAAACATTAACTAGATGACTTTTAACTTTGTTATATAAGTGACATATTTAAAAAATAAATAAAAAAAATTATGCAAAAGTAGTATGAAAACAGTTTGTCAGATAATTTCTTTAATTTTGAATAACGGTCAATTAATCAACTTGATTTAGTTTAGTCACAGTCGTTTTAGTAAGTTTTCTTAGTCTAAGTTTTAATTTAAAAATTCCAACTAGCATTGTTGTAACCGTGCTCATTGACAGAGTAGAGTTGTGTCGTTTTACAATTGTGACGGGAACTTCTTTAAATTTGCTAAGCCCCCGAATTGTTGCTAGGTTCAATATTTCTAAGTCAATTAGAAAACCATTTTCAACAGATTGTTCTAGTACGGAGTCAATTACTTTTCGTGAAAAGAGTTTTAATCCAGTCTGAGTGTCTGAAATTGGTAAAGAAAATAGTAGTTTTACCAGATAATTAAAGCCAGATGAAGATATTTTTCTTAATAAAGATGAATGAACTTTAGACTCACTGTGAGTTTTCGAAGCAAGTACTATATCGGCACTGTTATTTGGAACATTTAAACTAACTGCATCTATAATTTGTATTAAAAATCTTGCTGGAATATCTCCGTCGGCATCGATAAATCCTATCCAGTTTCCTGATGCAAGGCGAAATCCCGTCTTAAGAGCTGCACCCTTTCCCAAATTCTTTTTGTGCTCTGTTAAGTTAAGTTTTCCCAAAATAGAATCTGGGATCTTGTCAAAGATCGGTTCGGACGAACCGTCGTTTACTAAGATGAGTTCAATCTTTTGGCTAAGAGGTTCAAGGAGTGCAACAATTGAAATTATGTGATCGACAAAATAATCACCGGGATTAAAAATTGGAATCACGACGCTGATATCAGCATTATCCAATCGGCTACTGTCAGAGCTGGGGGTTTTTAATTTGGTTAAGGGCAATTACAGTTTGTCTGTATCCAAAGGTTTGATTTTCGAATAGGTATTGAATTCGATTTTCTTTTTTGGTCTTGACGTTACTAATACTCTATACTTTCCGTCTGCTATTTTTTCAATGACGGGGTCAAGAAGCTTGCTTGTAACAGCCGATACAATTGCAGCAATCACAAGTCCTAATAATAACCCTACGGCAACATCGCTAAAATAGTGTGCTCCTAGGTAAAGTCTTGAAATTGCAACCAACAATCCGTCCACAGTGGCGATAAAGGTGATGAGTACATCTTTTGACAACCAAAGCCCCATGATAACCGCTCCAACTACAATAGCGTGATTGGAAGGAAATGAGTATGAAGTTTCATGGGGGGCTAATATAAAAGCGTGTGGAAAACGTTCCCACGGTCTCGGTCGTTTTACAATATTTTTAATTACTTCGCTTATACCGTATGCCAAAACTGCTGCAATACCAGTACCGATTACTCTTACAAGACGTTCAACTGCGTCTTCTTTAAATCTTCCTCGTAGGTAGACAAGCAACATAAGTACAGCTAAAAGAACTACTCCCCAAGTTGTAAACTGTTTTGCAAATCCGTTTAAAGCAGGCGTATTTTTAGCCGCTTTAGTCATTGCATTAAAAATCGCAGTATCCATCACTACCTCATATTTTGGTGATCATTGACCTATATTTTAGTCTAACTTAAAGATTTAACAATTTCATAACACTAATCACAGATTCAATCTAGTTAATTCCCAGTTCAATCCCAGACTTGTGCGTAAAGATAAATACTATGAAAGTAATTGTTTTAGGAGGCGACGGTTATCTAGGATGGCCTACAGCCCTTTATCTGTCAAAAAGAGGTTATAAAGTTGCGGTAGTCGACAATTTTTTGAGACGCCATTACGATGATGAGATGGGAGTGAGCTCATTAGTTCCCATTGAGCATTTGCAAAGGCGAATTGCCACTTGGGATGCTGTTACTGGACTTACAATAAAGTCTTATGTGGGGGACTTAACCGACGAAAGTTTTGTTTATAAAACAATCTCTGAGTTTAATCCCGACGCAATAGTTCACTTTGCGGAACAAAGAAGTGCCCCTTATTCTATGATCGATAGGGACCATGCGGTACATACCCAAGTTAATAATGTTGTCGGTACATTAAATCTTTTATATGCGATTGCAGATATCAATCCTGATATTCATTTGGTAAAGCTCGGCACAATGGGTGAATACGGAACTCCGAATATAGATATAGAAGAAGGCTATATAGAAATTGAACATAACGGCAGGAAAGACGTAATGCCATATCCTAAACAGCCAGGTTCTTTTTATCATCTTTCAAAGGTCCACGACTCTCATAATATATTGTTTGCATGCAGGATTTGGGGTTTGAGAGCAACGGACTTAAATCAAGGAGTAGTTTATGGGCAGGAAACGGATGAAACAATATTGCATCCAGATCTTGCAACTAGGTTTGACTACGATGCCGTATTCGGAACTGTGTTAAACAGATTTTGTGTTCAAGCAGCTGTGGGAGTTCCATTGACTGTATATGGTTCAGGTAACCAGACTCGGGGGATGTTGAATATACGTGATACTTTAGCTTGTATTGAGCTTGCAATATTAAATCCCGCAGAACAGGGTGAGATGAGAGTCTATAATCAGTTCACAGAGTCTTTTTCAATTAATCAGATAGCCAAAATGGTTCAGCAGGCAGCAGATGACAAGGTCGAAATTTCCCAAATTGAAGATCCCCGTGTAGAAGCTCAAGAACATTACTATAATGCAAAGCACACAAAGCTTTTAGATTTAGGACTACTTCCACACCACTTGTCTAAAGCAGTGATTAAAAATATTATAGATTTAGCCTCCAAGCATTCAAATAGAGTAGATCACTTGGCAATTAATCCTACTATAGGTTGGAAAAAGACTAAATCTGTTTTGATGACTGTAAAATAGTAAAAGTATTTTTAATATTTCTCAAATCTTTTCCATTAGCTCTATTCTGTTATCGAAAGGATCTTTCGTATATATTCTTAAATATCCTTCGAGCGGTTCGTCGTCAATAACAGGATAGCCGGAGTCTAAAAGTATCTGTGTAAGTTCCTGAAGGTTGTCAGTAAGTAATGCCACGTGGGCTTTTTTTGAAGGTTTAAAGTCAATTTGCGTTCCGAGATGTAGTTTAATATTGTCGTTTTCAAACCAACATCCACCTCGTTTTTCCAAGTGTGCGGGCTTTTTCACCCTTTTTAGTCCAAGTATTCCTTCGTAAAATGCAACTGCATAATCTTCTTGTCTAACAGGCATTGCAAGTTGAACATGATCAAAGTTTAATATCCTCACAAGTATTAGTTTATATTGGGTATCGTTCATATTTAGCACAAAAATGAAGCTGAAAAGTTCGAGCTTATTAATGAACAAAGTTGTCAATAAAAAATTTTGAAAAGTAAACTGTAATCGTGAATCCTTGCTCTTTAAAGTTGTTCGTAGTCGGATCTATATTTACAGATACCATAGATTAATAAAAATAACAGTCGTATGATTTTGTTTTCATAAGCAAACTCGACTAAATTGTGAGTTTCATAAGGTTATTTTTATTTCAATTGACCTGAGAATGTAGACTGCAATTTAACATTATGGTAGATTTGAATAAGTTTTAATGGTAAATTTTGGTCAAAGTGACACATTAATACTCATTAAAACTTTGGATTTTCGCTTTTTGGGTGATAGACAAACTGATTTGGGCATTTAATTTTAATTGGGCCTAAATGTAAATATATTTACTTAAATTATCTTGGAAAATAGTGGCAAAAAGGACTAAGTCTTCCAAAAGAAAACAAATTGTTGCGTTATTACTAATTGCGTTATTACTGTCCTATGTAGGATTTAATATATCTGTTGACATAAGCAAAACAGACAAATCGGTGGGTGTATTTATAAACAAATCCGTGTCAACTGCGTTGGAGTCGTTAATGCTCGAGGATCAGTCAAACCAAAAGTTGCTCAATCAAATTCGAAGCTCAACTGAGGTTATCTCTTCAAATCTAAATATTTTGAGCATTGGTCAAACATTAATCAGCCAGGTTCAAACCGAACTTAACTCAATTAGTTATGCAAAATATGAAAATCCAAATATCTATTCAATTGAACAAATTGATAAGGTCTATTTGATTCGATTGACTGCGACAAATGATTTGATGAACTGTTTTTATCAGGTACTATCTGTAACTTCTTCAGGTGATCTGAGTAGTTGTCTTTTAAATGTGACAAGCCAATTTAAGCAAGCAGACAATATTTATAATGAGATATATAAAAGAGAAAAAAAATTCGGACTAAATATCACTTCAAATTGGGTCTTAGATAACTCAAGCTGGTCATCTAGCTCTATAAATCAATGGGCTGTTCAACTGGTTAATGATCAGCAAGTTAATGGTAACTATTCAGTTAATGTAGTTTCATGGGCAATATCGCCTACTCCTGTTAGGTATAACTCGAACGGATACGATGTGCTACCTCCTACACAATCCATTGATGTATCCGCAGTCATTCAGGACAACGGTACTTACATAGAGGATAATGTACCAATTAAACTTACCTTTCAGCCTACGAACAGTTCTATTTCAGTCGTTAAAAATTTAAGTGTTTCTTTGCTACCTTTGGGAGCAGTTCCGTTTGGGAAATATAACAACTTAAGTAGCTCTAAGTACGTAAATATTGGTCCGATAAGCGTAAATTATTCACAAAGCTATTCTGTAAGTCTTCAAGTGGGTCCAGTTAACGGACAGTTAAATACTGGAAGCAGTCAGAGTGCCCAAATTCAGATCGCCCCTAACTATACCGTTCCGACTTAGAAGTAGGTAAATGTCCTTCAAGCGTTTCAATCTAGTGTTTGCTTGTGAAATTGAAAGTATGAAGCTTTAGGTTCAGATTGGTTTAGATCTTACTGCTATAAATTAGATCAGCTTTCAAATAGGTCATTTCAAAAACCGTTTACTATCAAAACCGTTTACTATCAAAACCTTTTACTATCAAAACTGTCTATTATCAAAACTGTCTAGCATGAAACTAGGTAAGCTTGAAATATGACAAGCATTAACAATTCTAAAGTCTTGGTAACTGGAGCATCTGGAGGACTGGGACAGGCAATATCAAAAAAGATTGCTACATTAAACGGTAAGGTAATCTTAACTTCTAGAAGAACTGAGATTATAGAGAAGTTGGCAAAAGAGCTAGATGGAGAGTTTGTATCCGCAGATCTGTCTACACCGAGCGGTCCTAAGGATCTATTTGAAAAGGTAAAAGAGGTGGATATTTTAATCTTAAATGCTGGATTGCCGGCAACGGGGACCTTTCAGGACATGAGTCTTGAAGATATGAAAAAGGCACTTCAGGTAAACTTATACGCTCCCATGGAACTAGCCAAGTTGTTTTTGCCGTCAATGTTGGAGAACAAATCAGGACATATAGTATTTGTGTCTTCACTTTCTGGAAAAGCTGCCGTGACTGGTTCGTCGGTATATTCTGCAACTAAATTCGGGTTAAGAGGATTAGCATTTGGAATGAGGGCTGATTTGTATGATAAAAATATTGGAGTTTCTGTTGTAAGCCCTGGATTCATTAGAGAAGCGGGAATGTTTGCAGATGCCAAAATTGATCTTCCGAAAGGTGCTGGAACTCGATCTCCCGAAGACGTTGCCACTGCAGTTGCGTCTGTAATTGAGAAGAATTTGGCAGAAGTTGACGTTGCTCCGGTTACTTTAAAGATTGGCGCCAAATTGTCTTTAATTGCCCCAGAGTTTTCCAGAAAAGTTACGAAAATTATGGGAGCAGAATCTACAGCACAGAAGTTAGCGGCTGGACAAAAGGACAAAAAATAGCTTGACAATAAATATGAAAAACGAATTTCTTATCAGTAATGAAGAAGTTTGGGATATATTTTTAAAGTGTGCTTATGACTTCAAAAATTTGATAGAACAAATTAATGAAAGCACATATGCGCAAATAGCTTTGGGAAACTGGACCTGTATTTCACTAATCGGTCACACTTTAAGGTCGATCAGAACAGTCTCGGTATATGTGGCAGACCCACTATTTGATATAGAGCCTGATTTAAAAGTAGCTTCAGACTACTTTGGCGTTTTGGATCTAAAAAATAAATCCTTGATGGAACAGGTTGAACTGCGAGGAATTAGTGAAGGTGAAAGCATTAAGCATGATGTTCTAGGACAAGTTGAAACTTCGATTAAAGATGTAATAACCGATGTCAGTCAACTTAGCTCAAAAGCGGTAGTGAAAGTTATTCAAGATTTGACAATTCCGGTAACTGAGTATTTAAAAACGAGGATCTTTGAACTTACGGTACATAGTTTGGACATCGCAAAGGCGATGAACTTGGAATTCAAACCAAACAACGAAGCCATAAAAATTTGCATTGAAATACTGATAAAAGTGGCAGAAAAATCACACATTCTTCCTGATATTCTATTGGCTTTAACGGGAAGAGAAGTTGAGCTTAAGGACATTTCAATTTTTTAGTGCCCAAGACAATTAATTCTAGTAATGGGGTAATTAATTCTAGTAATGGGATAATTAGAGCAATGTGGCGGATTTTTTAAACGATTTTATTTGAGCTCCTAGATGAAATTCCATGGCTTCTAAAGCCAACGTTTCAAATTCTTTTGTATCCAAGTTGCTGTCTGATTCCAATAATGATCTAAGCGAGCCGTTTAATACTTGTTTAACTGCGCTAATCGTTGTCTGAGAGATCTTTCTAGATTTTTTACAGCTACCGCAGGAAAATCCGTATTCACGGACTTCAAATGCCGCGAGTTCTTTGTTTTGGTTGCAGAAAACGCACTGGTCGACAATAAGGCCTGTACCTTCAGCTTCCAGAAATTTAAAACAAAAGGACGGAAATACGAGTCTGACATTTTTGTCGCAACCGTCCAGCCACTTTAAAACGTTGTGAAGCATATTAAAGATCTCTTCGGACGAGCTTTGATCTTCGCACCCCTTATCTACCGTTTCTAAGATTGCAAAGGTCTCATTCAGTTTGTCCAAATCAGTTTTGATATCTTTAAAGCGATCTAAAGATACTGCTTGGATAACTTTTTGGAGATCTCCAGAAGTTCTATAAAGATAAAAATCAATAAGTGCACCGGGTTCTACTATTGCGCCGAACTTAGAAGTAGGTTTTCTAATTCCCTTCACAACCGCTCGAAGCTTTCCATAATCTCTTGTATAGATTACGGCTATTTTGTCAGCTTCTCCCAACTTATATGTTCTTAATACTATTCCCTGGGTTTTAAAATACCTATCAGCCAATTCGATTCACAACTGTTAAACTATTCTGTCTTATTTACCTCAATCTAATTCTGAACTGTCGCTATTTATAATCTCTACAGTCTCGTGAGTTTTGGTTGGCGAACGTGAAAAATACAAATTCCCGATGGCTATAAGGAAAAGAAGGATAAAGGCCCCGATCAAAAGTTCAAAAGCTCCACTTTGGCCTGCAAGTCCGAGCAGAACTAGCATTCCCACAAAAAAAATTATTAGAATTGCTACTAGAAGTTTCATCTGTGTATTATTTTTTAACTATTTATTATTTATCTTTCCAAAGCGTCGATTTCTTCTTTGAAAAATTGAAATTGCTTCGTAAAGATGTTCCCTTCTGAAGTCTGGCCAAAGAACGTCTAAAAATACAAGTTCGGTATAGGCTAACTCCCACAGTAAGAAATTTGAGATTCTGTATTCACCTGAGGTTCTTATCATTAAGTCTGGGTCTGGCATGTCGGGAAAGTAAAGGTGTTTGGCTATAAGTTTATCGTTGATTTTATTTGAGCTTACATTGCTATCTATAATAGTTTTAATTGCATCTACGATTTCAGCACGCCCTCCGTAGTTAAAAGCGATTGTCAGTGTCAGTTTTCGATTTGTTTTAGTCAGCTCAACCGAATTGTCGATGTGTTTTTGGAGTCTTTTTGGTACTCTCCAATCACGTCTTCCTGAAAATCTAATACGTACATCTCGTTCATTGAGCTCGTCTCGATGTCTTGTTAAAATTCCCTCGTTAAAGTTCATTAGGAACCTTACTTCATCAAGAGGGCGTTTCCAATTTTCAGTTGAAAAAGCATATACGGTAAGCCAAGATACTCCAATATCAAGTGCTCCGTATACGCAATCAAGCAGTGCTTTTTCTCCTGCCGCATGTCCATCAATTCTCGGTAGATTTCTTTTCGTTGCCCATCTGCCGTTTCCATCCATTATGCATGCGACATGTTTAGGTATTTGATTTAAATTAAGAGAGTCGGAGTTCATAAGCTGTAGTAATTGTTTAAGATATCTTAAGTTTAATTTAGTTCAGAAATAGTTGAGCAGATACTGGATGGTTAAGTAATTGCTCAATTATTTTTAATACATAAACTTAAAACTATGATTAGCTAGCTTAGATCAATGAAGAAACGTAATTTTGCATTGCGGATTTTGCCAAGTCGTAGTTCTTTGATTTAATTAAGTCTATGATATGTTCATTTACGAACTGTTTAAAGTTAGCTTTTTCTGTAGGAACTCTGTTTTCTTTAAGAACTTGTCTGGCGTCTGCAAGCAGTTGAAAAAGCTCGACTATCTCATCGTCTAAGAGAATCTCAAAATAATCTCTAAGCCAAGACGCAAACGTAGGTGACTTGCCGTAAGTGGAAACTGATACTGTAACTCCAGATTTCACCGCTTTCGCTGGAAGTATAAAATTGCAAGCTTCTATTTCGTCGGCTGAATTGACCCAAATATGTCTTTTTTCACATTCCCGATAGACGAGTTTGTCCACAGATTTAAGTCCGGTAGCTGAAATTACCAGCCAAACTCCCTCTAAATCAGCTATTTCAAAAGGTTTTGTCAATAAAGTTAAGTTCAAGTCCGACATATTGGAAAGATCGTCTGTGAAAGTTAAGGAGACGACTTTGACAATGCCACCAGACTTTAGCAAGCTTTTAACTTTTCGGGTGGCAATATGACCGCCTCCCACTACCAGACAGTGCTTGTTTTTAACTATCAAATTTACCGGAAAAGTTTGGTACTCACTCATTTTTATTTTTACTACTAGCCAAGTGTTTATAGCATCCTATTATAAATAAAGTTGTTTCTTCTCTAATTCTCTTTCTACTTATTGTTTGCATGCTGATTGAATTTATATGAAATCATTAATAACCGTAATCGGACCAGAAATTTGAATATTTAAGGATAGAATTTGACAGTTTTTTAAAAGTTGACTAAATTGGTCATATATTGTTTAAAAGTTGACTAAAATAGTCAACAATACAATTTTAGATGATTTAGTTAGGAGATGTCATAAAATATGACTTTATTTACCGATGAAAAACTGTTTGAGGATGAGAAACTTGATTTTGAGAACATGTCCATAACTGATCTCTTAAAGTGGGCTGAAATTACGTATGGAGGCGACCTTGTACTGGCTGCTTCTTTTCAGGATACGGTTATGATTGATATAGTAACTAAAGTTATTCCGAATATTAAAACCGTATTTATTGATACTGGTATGCATTTTGATGAAACTTTAGAATTTGTTGAAAAAGTAAAGGAATTTTATTCACTCAATCTGATAGTTCTAGAGCCCGCTGAAGATGCGTGTAATTTTCCGTGCGGGGTGAACGGTTGTTGCAAAAAAAGAAAGGTGGAACCGTTTAACAAGTATTTAAAGGATTCCAAAACAAAAGCTTGGATTTCTGGTATTAAACGAGTTGATACTAAAGAAAGAGCAGATGCCCCAGTAGTGGGCTGGGACGACTCAAAAGGACTTATAAAGATAAATCCGATAGTTACGTGGACAGAATCCGACGTTGAAAATTACTCAAAGCAAAACCAACTTCTCAAACATCCTTTAGTTTCAAAGGGCTATCTTTCGATTGGATGTGCACCAACTACGAGTCCAGTTAAGCCTGGAGAGCCAATTCGAAGTGGAAGATGGGTTAATTTGGACAAGACTGAATGTGGTCTCCATATATAATCGAGGTGGACAATTAGAAATATTCTTGGCTCAGGTAGGCAATAGTTTGATACAGATTCTGAGTTTTTTAGTTGTTTGCAACATCTAAATTTGCTGACTAGTTTAAAATAAGTTGTGTGTTGCAATCGATTTTTTGTTTAAAGTAAGGTCTTTTCCAATTTTGAAATTGTCAAATACTTATTTCGGTCTGAGTTAACTTCTTGTCTGCATTTCCACGTAGGTAGAGACGCAATATATTTTTATAGTTAAGTTGAATGCGTAAGTATTTAGTTATAGGGTGAACTCTTCCTTTTGGTAGATTAATTACTTTGCAACAACTCGTCAGATTAGCTTTCTATGAAACTTAGATTGCCAACTATATTCTTTGACACTTTAAACAAAAATCTGCAAGTATATTTCTACTTACGAACACTTACTGGCTAAAATTAAATTGCTTTCGGTTAGTTAAAATAATGGTAACATTGTCGACATTCATATGCAAATTCTCTCGACATCAACTATTTATTTAGATAACAGCCAAGTTAAGATCCATTTCAACAAAAAAAATGAATAATTTTTCAGATAGATTTAATCAAGTTATAGAGTCCCTGGGAAAATCTAAGCGTTCTGCTCAGACACAGATGGCAGATGCTGTATTTGAGGCAATTGAAGAGTCCCGTCACCTACTTGTCGAAGCTGGTACTGGTACTGGCAAGTCAATGGCTTATTTAGTCCCGGCAATTTTATCTGGTAAAAAAGTAGTTATTTCTACGGCTACAAAGGCATTACAAGATCAGCTGATCAAAAAAGATATAGTTGACGCATATAAAGGTTTAAATTTAACCAACCGTGCTGAAGTCCTTAAGGGACGGGGAAACTACTTATGTTTAAAAAAGCTGAGTGAAATTAATATTGAAGAAAACAATTTTAATGATAAGCAATTTTCCGAGATTTTTTCTGAAGATGATGTATCGGTAGACGGATTGGTGTCATTAGGCTTAGAACGATCGTTAGGTTCGAAAAAATTAAGTTCTTCCTCGGTTAAAGCATCTCCGTCGATACGTGAAGTTTTACATTGGTCACTCAATACTGTCACTGGGGATATTGAAGAAAGTGGCATTAGTTTAAGAGGATATGAATTATCAGCTGTAGTATCGACCTCATCGGAATGTCCTGGAGCAAAAAATTGCAGTCTTTCGTCTAAGTGTTATGCAGAGATGGCAAAAAGGCGAGCTCAAGAGGCAAGCATCGTTGTAGTAAATCATTCATTGTATGCGCAACATATTAAGTCTAAAAACGGAGTTTTACCAGAGCATGATGTTGTTATATTTGATGAAGCTCATGATTTAGAAGATATCCTGTTTAAGTCATTAGGTACTGAAATATCATTGACCTCAATAAGTTCTCTACTGACTTCAGCAAGAAAAACTGCGAAGTTGCTATCCATCGATAACAGAGTTGAACAAATCTTGAGCACTGAATTTAATTCAAGAATTGTTATGTTTAGAGATATACTTGCTGAAAATCAAGGGAAGAGAATAAAGCACCCGTTGGATCATAATTTAGTAGATTCTCTTACTGGGATTAAGGAATCACTTAGTTTGCTTAAAGCAGTAATCGCCAATACCGACGTAACATTCGGCGTTCAGGAATCATTTCTATTTAGCGATGAGACAATTTCCACAAAAGAGGTTAAAGATATCTCAAAAGAACAGATCGTCAAAAATCAGAAGCTATCGACCCTGAACTTAATAGACTACTTTCTTGAAGCTGCCGACTCGGTACTTAACTCAAGCAAATTCGATGCAATTTGGGTCGACAAAAGAGGTGAAAAAAACTTTGTATTAAATCTGGCACAAACTGATATCAGCAAGTATTTGTCAGAAAATTTATTCGGGGACGTAACTGCAATTCTAACCAGTGCTACTTTAAGCGGAAGGCTTAAGTACTCATTGGGTCTAGCAGACTACAACCCAACAGAATTAAGGTTGGAGAGTCCGTTCGATTATGAGAGCAGTTCGATGATTTATTGTCCTGTAGATTTGGATGTTAATTATTCTAATTCAAAACTACAAATTCAAGCAAAAATTCCGATTATTAAGTCATTGATTAATGCTTCTAAAGGTAGGTGCCTATTGTTATGTACTTCTCATTCTGCAGTAACCGAAATTTTTGAAAAGCTGGAATTTCAGATTGATTTTAGTCTCTATAGACAAGATCAGTATCCCAAACAGGTATTGTTGGATAAATTTCGAAACGAAGTCGATTCATGTTTGGTTGCAACTCAAAGTTTTTGGCAGGGAGTCGATATACCAGGAGCTGCTTTAACTCTCGTAATAATTGACAAAATACCATTTCCTCAAATAAATGATCCGTTTTTAGAAGCCAGACGTGAAAGAAGTGAAAATGGTTTTATGGACATTGATTTACCATACGCCACAAAACTTTTAGCTCAAGGCGTAGGCAGGTTAATAAGGTTGGACAGCGACATTGGAGCTGTTGCAATTTTAGATTCCAGGCTCGTAACTAAATCTTACGGTAAAATGCTAATCCAAAGTTTGCCACCTATGCGCTTTACCTCAAGCATGAATGAAATAACTGAGTTTTTAAATCGCCTTTAGTTAGTTTTAACAGGCGATTTAAAACCCAATAAATATTTATAGCTTTTCAATAATCATTGCCATTCCCTGACCACCGCCCACACACATGGTCTCAAGCCCGATGCTTTTGTCAGCATCTTCAAGTCCATTAATCAGAGTAGTCATTATTCGAGCTCCGGTCATACCAAAAGGATGTCCTAGAGCTATTGCTCCACCGTTGACGTTTAACTTGTCAAATTCTATACCAAGAGCACGTGCGCTTGGTATTACCTGAGCTGCAAATGCTTCGTTTATCTCGACTAAATCTACATCTTTGATAGTCATATTTGCTCTTTTTAGAGCTTGCTTACAAGCTTCGATTGGACCTAGACCCATAATTTCAGGATTCAATCCGCTTACACCCGAG
>JAJYVQ010000228.1 GCA_021791915.1 Actinomycetes bacterium
TGACAAAATTGGAGCGGCTTTCTGAAGACCTGAAAGTCTGGAAATATCAAATGTTTTAGTTCGCTCTATAATCATTCCTATTATTAGAAACATGGATGCAGTTAAAATACCATGATTAAACATTTGTAGTATGGCACCATTCATAGCAATCGTAGAAAACGCAAAAATTCCAATAGCAACAAATCCCAAATGGGAAAGAGACGAGAATGCCACAAGCCTTTTAAAGTCCCTCTGCACTGCAGCAACAACTGCGCCGTATATAATACCAATGACCCCCAATGTCAGCAAAAGCGGTGCCAACCTATAACTTGCCTGAGGGAAAAAGTTCAGATCAAACCTTAACAGTCCATAAGTTCCAAGTTTTGCCATGATCGATGCCAGTGAAATTGAACCTGATGTAGGAGCTTCGGAATACGCCTTAGGTGACCATGTATGAAATGGAAATATCGGAGTTTTAACCACAAACGCCGCCGAAAAACCCAAAAATAATAGTACCTGAGTCGGATAACTTAACTTAGTGTGAGCAAGTTTAGTAATGTCAAAAGTAAAAACACCAGTTTGGCCTTCGTGGATTGCAACTAGTACCACCATTGATGCAAACAAAAATGCAGACCCAAACAGTGTATACAAGAAAAACTTTAACGCTGCCCTACTTTTTTCTTTACCACCCCAACCCACGATCAAAAAATATGCGGGGATCAAAGTAACTTCAAAAAATACAAAAAATCCGAACAGATCCATCGACAAGAACGAACCCAAGCATGCCCCCTCTAGAATTAACAACCAAGCAGCGTGGGTATGATCTTTATCTTTAGTCTGAGTAGCGATCAAAATTATCGGGAACAGTAGTGCTACCATCTCAACTAAAAACAGAGATATTCCGTCAACCCCGAAGTGCCAACCGATACCCAAAGACGATACCCAGCTGTGATCGGTCACAAACTGGTACTTGGCATCTCCCGTCTTGAATAGAATCATAACAATAAGCGACAGTATTCCAGTAACTGTCGAAACTCCGATACTTAGATACTTGGCATACTTTGCAATCGGCAGAAATGCCAGTGCAACACCAGCTATTAGCGGAAGCAAAACAATAACAGTCAAATACGGAAAGTTAGTTTGCGTCATTATAAACCGCCCCTTAATCCACCGATAATCAGGATAACAACGAGACCCGCTGCAATAACGGCAGCTTCCCTACGTACAAATCCCGAAGCCGATTTCCTAATTAGGATTCCAAGTGCCACTACTACTTTAGAAATTCCTACAACTGCACCGTCTATCACTTTTGGTTCTATGAAGCCGTCACTAACTTCGGCTAGTTTTGTCGAACTTCGTGCAATTAATACATCTCCAGATTTATCTATATACCACGCATTCTTCAAAAAGGTAAATTCCAACGAAGGCTTATCGTAAGTTTTGGACCAAATAAAGTAAGCAATAAGTCCCCCTCCTATGGCAAATATTCCATCTAGTGTACCCAAAACTACCTGAGATAGTCCACTAACATGCATGTAACTCGGACTTGCTGCAATTACAGGTTTTAAAAATCTATCTAAAAACTGCAAAGAAGATGCAAACGGAAGATTAAGAATTCCTCCTATCAAAGCTAAGACTGCCAAAGTAACAATAGGAACAAGCATAATAAAAGAAGGCTCGTGTGGATCGACTGTTTCAGGTAAGCTATCAGTTTTTGTGGACTTCTTCGATTTCTTATCAGTTTTTTTCAGCCATCTTGCTGGACCTAAAAATGCCAAACAGTATTCACGTCCCATGTAGTAAGAAGTAATACCAGCAGTTATAAGTCCCACTATCCATATCACCCACGATTCACTAAAAGCACCGACTAAAACGTCACCTTTAGACCAGAACCCAGCAAAAGGAGGTACGCCAGCGATTGCCATCCAACCTGTAAAAAATGCCAAAGCAGTAATGGGCATCACTATTCTTAGAGCTCCCATCTTCTTCAAGTTCTGTTCGTCATGCATGCCGTGGATAACAGAACCCGAACCCAAAAATAACAGAGCCTTGTAAAATGCGTGGGTCACCATTAAAAATATCGCAGCAGCATATGCTCCTGTGCCGACACCTACAAACATATACCCCAACTGAGAGACGGTCGAATAAGCCAATACTTTTTTAATATCGTCTTGGGCAGTAGCTGCCATTGCTGCCAAAAATGCAGTAAGTATTCCAACTATAGCAATAACGTGGGCTACATCCGGTGAAAACGCCAATAGCGGAGAAAGTCTAACCATAAGGTAAACACCTGCTGTTACCATAGTTGCTGCATGGATTAAAGCACTTACAGGGGTAGGACCTTCCATGGCATCTGCTAGCCAGCCATAAAGTGGGGTCTGAGCGGATTTTCCCATAGCTCCAACAAATGCCAATAACACTATCGCATCAATTGTGGGCTTAGATAGATGCGCCGCCGCTAGAAACATCGATGAATAGTTAAGTGAATGAACGTAGTGAATAGTCAAGAACATGGAAAGCAAAAATCCTACATCAGCTATTCGGTTAACGATCATTGCTTTTTTCCCAGCTGTAGCAGCTGTGGGACGTTCGTGCCAAAAGGAGATCAAGAAATAAGAACAGACTCCTACTCCTTCCCAACCCACAAAAGTCAACAACATATTGTTAGCTAAAACCAACAGTATCATCGAAGCTACAAAGAGATTCAAATATAAAAAGAACTTTGGAAAGTCAATGTCTTTGTGCATGTATTCAACCGAATAGAAGTGTATTAGAGTAGATACACCTGTTACAAACAGAACCATTGTCAATGACAAAGGATCCACCCGCAAAGCCGCATCAACTTTAAATGATCCGACGTTAATCCAAACAAACATATGCTGAACAAAGACATTTCCTTTATAACTAAGAAAACTTATCCATACAACTATTGAAAAGATAAAAGATAATCCAACTGCAAGTGTCGCTATATAACCAGCCAACGGCTCTTTGAGCTTTCGGCCAAAAAAAACAAGCGACAACACGCCAAGCAGTGGAAATGTGGGGATTAAATAAACGAGCTTCATCTTAATTAACCCTTTAGTGAAGATAGATCATCTGCAGTTGCGCCCATTCGTTTTCGATAAATCGATACGATAATACCCAAACCT
>JAJYVQ010000229.1 GCA_021791915.1 Actinomycetes bacterium
GGCATTCCGTCTGCCCGATAAGATGTTTTTGGATCGTTAAAATAAGTTCCGTAGTCGTCCTGATGCCAGTCGAGTAGTACAAAGATATGACTATTGGACAAAAGATTTATCGTCGACATAAGGTTATTAATATAAGCTTGGTTGATTATGCCTTTTCGTGGCATTTCTCCTGAAGGTAGAACTCCCAACCGTACCAGATTTAAACCGTTAAGATGTAGCCAACTCACATCGCTTTTGGAAAATCCGAAAGCGCATGGATAGTACGGATAATTTTTGGCAACAACATTAACGCCATGCAAAATTACTGCCTTCCCGCTTTTATCTACTAACCAGCGTCCGTTTGAACTAATCGGACCTATAGGATAACTCTTTTGTGATTGATTACCCAAAGGCTCAATTGAGCACCCGATTTTGTTTAAAGATGCTGTAACAGTCTGACTTGTGTTTGAACATGAGCTCAATAAAGAAAAACAAGACACCAAGATTAAAAGTAAAATTACTTTCTGCTTAATAAACCTAAGATTACCGTATTTCATATTTAGTCTTGCTTAAAGTTAAATGGTTGAATTTTAGTTTTTGGATTGAGCTGTATTATTAATTGAGCTTAATAGGATATGCGTACTATGTCAAAATTAGTGCGAAATAAATCAATTAGCTGAAGAAAAGTTTGTCAATCGTTTACAATGATGCCTTAAACTATTTTTATATTTAAAAGTTATATATTAAATATGGTGACAGACGGGGACCAAATTACAGTACTTAAGGTATCGTTTAATGTTGCCGATTATCTTAATAGAATATTTGCGCAAATTAATTGCGTCAGGAAATTTATAACCCATAATCATATATAAAATAGTTAGGAGATGTCGTGTCGGTATATACTTCACCTTGGTTAGACTTTGGTCTTAAGACTTGGGATCCGTTTGTAGTCATTGATTCTGTTTTAGATCAAGTGCTTGAAGTAGTTAGCACTTGTGACGGCGTCGCAGTAGAACTCTTGGGATCACAGAATTATCTGATTTACGTAAATTGCTCAGGCACACTTAAACCTTTTACTGGGCTGACAGTTCATATTAATGACAGTCTTTCGGGAAAAGCAATTTTGTCGGGATCTACGAAAATCAGCTATGACTGTTTGAACGATCCCGATGTAGATAAAAAAGCTTGTGAAATTACGGGTATTAGATCGATGGCGGTGTTGCCTCTAAGATATAATTTACAAATCATCGGTGTACTGAAAATATCTTCTCAAATTCCAAACTCTATTAAGGAAAAAGATATTGAACTCGTTGAGCTGTTGGCCGAATTTGTCGCACTTGCTATTGGGTCTTTGTCCGAACTTTCGACACTTGCTTCTAAATACTTGATGTCCCACAAGAGTTCGCTATCAGATAATGCAGATTCTGTTGCATCTGAAATTATAAGCGGATTTGTCAGTCAAATTCTTGCCCCTCATGCTAAATCTAAGTATGAGAAAAGACGAGATGTAGAATCTTTGTTTGAAGATAATAAACTTAACATAGTATTTCAGCCGATTGTAGACCTGACAACCAATAAGTTGAATTCGGTAGAAGCACTTTCGCGATTTAATACCGATCCGTATCGCAGTCCTGACTTGTGGTACAAAGATGCAAATGAAGTTCATTTGGGCACTGAATTAGAACTCTATGCTGTAGGCAAGATATTAGGATTTTTAGATCAACTTCCGACAGAAATTAGTCTAAGTATAAATATAAGTCCAGAAGGTATACTAACTTATCGTCTAAAGGAGCTGTTGAGGTCGTTGCCAGAAGATAAAGCAGAAAGGTTGATATTGGAGATCACAGAGCATGTAGCAGTAGATAACTATGTGGAATTGAATTCGACCTTAAATGACTATAGAAAAATGGGAATTAAGGTCGCAATTGACGACACTGGCTCTGGAATATCCAGTCTGACCCATATTTTGGAACTGTCGCCCGATATAATAAAACTTGACAGATCCCTTATTTCAAATATTGATAACGATCCTGTCAGATCGTCTTTGTCAAGCGCATTGGCAGTTTTTGCTAAAAAAATAAATGCAACTGTTGTCGCAGAAGGAATTGAGACGCAAGATGAACTTGATACAGTTAAGCACTTGGATATCAACTTGGGTCAAGGTTTTTATTTAGCTAAACCAACGCCCATATCTGAGATTTTAAATTCTAAATTAATAAGTTGAATAATGCAGTGATATTACACTTTTAATTCAAAACTCTTGTGTTAAAAGTCTATGAAATTAGCCTTTTTTGCTAGGACTTAGTTTTTAGCGGTTAGGTTAGTGCATTTTATCAACTTAGAGTATCTAATAAGTAAAAAAAGTAATTTCTGTAAGTAGCATTGTAAAGTTAATCTAAGTTAGTCATTATCATTTTGGAAGGGAAAAATGATTTATCCACTTGGAAGTTGAAAAAGGTTTTTAAATTTGCTATGATCAAACTATGGCGTTGGGGTTTTTTCGTAGCCTAAAGGTACTTGCAGTATTTGGGATAGTTTCATTTTTGCTGGCGAGCTGTTCATCTAGTTCAAGTAATTCCTCAGCGTCTAATACCAATAGCGGTTCAAATACGACTATTTCCACTACTTCGTCAATACCGAGTCCTACTCTTCCAGTGTCTTCTAGATGGCATGTACAGTATGCTTTGCCATTTGGTGGTGTTCAGATGAATACTTTTCTTGGAATTTCTTGTGCCAACTTGAGTCACTGTCAGGCAATTGGAGGAGATAAAAATAGTCAATTTATGCTTGGGACAGGTGACGGGGGTTTGAGTTGGATTAGGGAATCCGATCCGCCTTCGCTATCTTCTTCTAATTCATCTGGTGGTACTCCACCCGGCGTGTCTGGAATTGCTTGTCCAAGTGTGATAGAGTGTTTTGCGCTGACTCAAAATCAGTACAGTTACTCAAATGGTAATACATCTGGAGGTGGATTGGGAGCAGCAATCCTTGCTACTTATAACGGTGGAAAAACGTGGGCTATTACTGCTACGCTTGACAATACTGACTATTTTAATTCGATTTCTTGTATCAGCACAGAAGTTTGTTATGTTGCTGGTGATGGGTTTGTTGTAGCTAGTTTTAACGGTGGTTTTTCTTGGACAAAATT
>JAJYVQ010000230.1 GCA_021791915.1 Actinomycetes bacterium
ACTCCTACAGGATCAACAACTGTCGGATGTAAATCAAATTTGAAAGGAGAAACAACTAAAGTAGCTTAAGAACAGTAAAATGGTAAATACGTCAACTAGCCTGATTTGCTTCGTATATTAATTATCTCATATAAAAAAGATGCTTTAACGGTTTCATAAATAATAAATGAATCATCAAAATCTAATATTAGTTTATTTTTTATTTTTTCTTTTTCGGGAAACCTGTATAGACTTTTTGTTTATCGACAACAATTCCTAAATAAGTTGTTTTCTATCTAGACTTTTTTAACTTAGAATCCCAATGTGCTTCAACTGAATACTCATATTCATTATTTTCGAATTGCCTGTATCTAATAAATGCCATAATGTTTATATCCACTTGTTAATATGTTGTTATAGTATTAATAACTATAACATGTTGGTCAAATAGATCCGAAGAAAGGAAAGAAACTTTGGGCGAGAAAAATTTTGAAAAGTTGCATACTTATGTAAATCCAGAGCATTATCCTAACAAGTCATCAAATGTTAAACCACAAGATATCGGAAGAGTAGCTATTGCTGGAGTCCAAAAAGTAGAGTTAGAAAAGGCTATTGGTTCGGTATCAATTAACAAAGGTTTCAGGTCCGTGAATAATTCGGGAGCATCAGATGCCTCAGAGGCATTGAGTGAATTTAAGCGGATTTGTGAGGGAACTCGTAGCAGTTGGAACGATGTAGCAAGAAAAGAATGGGACGAAAAATACTACAAGTCTGCAATGACTGATGCTGAAAGAGTTGTTGCTTACTTAGTCGAAGCAGAGCGTAATATGAATGCTTCACTAAGAGCACTTTCATCAGAATATTATAATTCATACTAAATGGTGTGCATTATTAGGAGGACCTGTCATGGGATTATTTTCTAAGCGGAAAATAGCAACTTCAACTACTGTGCCGGAGCATAACCGTACAGCTGAATTACTGGATGGTTATGGAAAGGCTTCTTTGGAATCAATGTCGACGAGTAATCCAATCACGGATCCAAATTATACCTACGATATGTTTTTAGGACCGTGGAGAATCGTGATTACCGAGTCAGCCCATGGACTAGATTCTCTTTACGACAATGCGAAATATTCAAAAGATGCCACATTTGGAGCTTACCGGGTACTGTCAGATCTTAACTTAAGTTTTACTAATTTAACTCAGTCAGATCCGCGATTTTTAGAAATTCTGGATTTGTCACTTGGATATTTGAAATCATTGGGATTTTCGAGTGGGCACCTTAACCGATATGAGGCAGATCGCTGGCTGGATACTCACGAAGGTTTTCTAAGAACTAGCTTTGACGGATATATCGAAAGACCTGTATCATCTGAAGAAAGAATTTCTCATTCTAAGGGCCCCGAGATCGGTCAGATTAAAAAAGTTGCTCTTACAGGACCACAGTCTTGGGCAAATGAGTTTTATGTAGAACGTTTGAAGAACGGTTCCTATATTTTGTTTTCAGTGAGAGACAAAAGTTCAGATGACCAAACTCGAGTAAGATCAACGGAAATTCTTCCGGGAGGATCTTTGGGTGAAAATGGTTCAGAATTTGAAGATTATTCAGAGTTACTTCGTGCGGCTGGGCAGATGTTCGAATATCCTACCTATTGGTATCATGAAGATTTGGGACCTTATTTTCCATGGATAAAAGAATCTTAATAGAAAATTTTGTTGACGTAGCGCCTCTACTTTTGCTATAATTAAATTTCGCTAAATAGATTAAGAATTTGACCAATAAAATTAATAAACTATTTTAAGAATTTAAAATATCAAACACAACTTTGCGACATAGGTAACTAAAAATCGGAAATCTAAGGAGAAATCGTAATAGCTTTATTTAGCAAGAAATCAGGAACTCGTCTTAACCAAACGATTATTCGGGCTTCCGACTGCATTTATCGAGGTGAGTCTTTCCCGAAACGTGGTGAGCGCATCTTGGCAGGACCAGTGGAATATGAGCTCGCTCTTGATCCACCCGAAGTACCTGAAACATGGACAGATGTGTCCGAGTTCATTCGTTTACGTACTGGCGAGCCACGCGAACGTCGGGTACTGACTTGTATTATTGGCGCAACACTTGGAATGGTCGAGCTCAAGCTAGATGCGTTTGGGTCAGCACTCGGGGTCTCAGAAAGTGTTCCTCTTGTACGCTCGTACCTGCGTCAAGGGGGCAACTCTGTAAATGAAACCAAAGCACCGTTTGTCGATAAACCAGGTGGCTCCCTCATTTGGGACTTCGAGATCATCAAGATAATTTCCCTTCTGATTTCACCACAGGCTCGGCAATCTCGAGAAAGCAGTGGGTGGCCGTATTGGGAACTTTGGCCTGGCAACTCCGACGCTTTCCCTTACCCGTATTGAGAGTTCTATTGCACTGTCGTCCCGCCGGCTTTGGTTAAATTTTGGTCTAATCGACGCCCTTTTGGTCTCCGTGCGCCCCCTACGGCCAAACACATGGTCCATGATATGCTATCAGAATAACGACACCGTCGACAAAGTGCATTGACGGGACAGATGATCTAAGTGCATTTACCGCTATTAACGTCTTTTTCTCATTATGGATTGACATGGCGTTCAGTCGCACTTCTGATAATCAGGCAGAGAACTTGAATGCAGCACATGCAAGCGGGTGCCCAGATCCAAAAACTAGTCGGTGGACCGAACTGCGTGCCACCCCAAGACTTGAAAGGCTTGTCCCAGTGGATTACGAAGAAGTACAGCGGAGGCAGTACCGCTGCTCCCACAAGTGAATAGATCTGCCACGTAGGACAATCTTTTAATGCAAACTGAGCACGAGAATTCCACCACGATGCAATGTCAAAAATCCAGGAAGCAACCAAAGCAACTGAGCCAAAGTAGAAGGAGAGGTGGAGTAGATACTTGAGTGCGTAAATATAAGGAGTCTTGTCTGCTGATGTCTGGAAACTCGTCGCCGCCCATATGGCCCCGACTACTGATGCTGAGACGGATATCCCTCCAATAACCATTAAGGATTGAAACATCGGTCCGATAACAGGCGTCTGCCGCCTCGCTATGCGTTTCCGTTCACGCACCGCTTGGTAAGCACGCCGCTCATTTTCCTTTCTCTTCCCCTCCTT
>JAJYVQ010000231.1 GCA_021791915.1 Actinomycetes bacterium
TACATCTTCTAACAGTTCTTCAACATCATCTACTACTTCAAGTTCTACATCTGGCAATACCACAGGTGCTAATAGTTCGCCTCCTTGTACTTGGCAATTTTTGGGTACTGGTACCTATAGCACTAGTACAACTCCTGGAACAATTGTTGGTAGCTACTATAAGATCAGTTGTGCACCGAATTCACCATCACCAAATCTGGAATATTACAATTTGGCCTATTACGGACCCGGTTACTTTGTGGTATGGGTGCCTCCATCGAAACCAGTTACTTATACATATTCGGATATAGAAAATGTAGCCAGTCAGGCAGAGGATATGATAACCCTGCCAAGTCCAACAATAATTCTTAATCCTTCGGCATTGGGGGTCGTTAATTTACCTGAAATCTACTCTATTGGCAGTAGCATATGGCATTCCTATGTTGCTTCGGCATCAACTAACGGAATTTCAGCAACTGCAACTGCAGTACCAATCTCAATTGATTGGAGTTTTGGTGACGGTAGTTCTTTAAGTTGTTCCGAAATAGGCTCACCGTCAAATAACTTGTCACCGAACAGCTGTACACATTCTTACACTATGTCAAGCTACCTAGCTCAAAGTATATTAAATATCTCCAGTTTGGGATATTTAATTAAATCAACTGTGGTTTGGAAAGTTACATGGACATCTTCGGTTCCTGGCTTTACCGGTACTTTAGGGAACATTTATACGTCGAGTACAAGATATCTTCAAGTCGAACAAATCGAATCAATCAATCAGTAGGAAGGAACAATAGTGACCATTAGAAGTCAATTTAATAACGTTGATGAAGATTTAGACACATTACTAAAATCAGATTCATACCGAAAACCAAAAGAAAAACTAAAGAACTTAAATAAGACTCGTTCTGCTAAGTCAAATCTAAGCTACTTAAAAGTCTTAACGGCAATTCTTATAATTATAATTTCAGCTTTAATTGCGGGCTGGGCTGTTTTAACTGCTGGTAATAAGATACCTATTTTAGTAGTAGCAAAGACAGTTCAGCAAGGATCTCAAATTTTACCTCAAGACTTGACTACTGCAATGGTATCAGCAAGTTCAAATGTCAGCGATATTTCATCGTCGAATGAATCGGAAGTGATTGGGAAATATGCAAGTACTGAATTAATTCCTGGTCAAATGTTGGCAAGTGGTGAAGTAACTCAAAATGCTCCGTTGGCTTCTGGATCTACGGTGGTGGGAATTCCGCTTAAATTGGGACAAGAACCTATCAATGGACTCCAAGTGGGAGATCACGTCATGATCGTTTTTACTCCTCAACCAGGTTCAACTCCTGCAATTACAAATTCTGGTATCGTACCAGCTGGAACAAGTACCTCAAATGGTGCTGGAGTTCAGAATATTAGCGGGCTAATGAATCAAATATCCCCAGGATCTGTTATTGATCCAGATTCAACCGTAGTATCAGAGAGTTTGCCAAATCCAAACACCAATAGTAATTTCGCAGACGAAGTGTCAGTGAATGTTCCAGTTAATATGGGGCCAATTATATCTTTAGCGGCTTCAGCCGACCAAATCAGTCTAGATTTGCTTCCTAATTAACATGACAGTCGTATCTGTATTGAGTGCTAAAGGCTGTCCAGGTGCAACGTCTACATCCTTAACGGTTGCTGGACTAATGAAAGCAAAGTTTGAAAACAGGACATTATTAGAGTGCGATCCAGCTGGAGGAGATTTAGCTTTGAGAATGCAAAAGTCATCTCGACCTGGATTGATAACGCTAGCTGCCGAGAGAACTGAAATAACACGGGCACTTATAGATCATCATTCGCAGGCGTTGAGTGATGGAGTAAATATCTTATTCGGAACTCAGGGTTTTGAACAGTTTATATTGGTTGAAGATATTATAAGTCAAGTAGTTACAAATTATATTGAAACGGATGATCTTTTAGTTGTAGATTTAGGTCGATGGGATCCTCATGTTAACTTAACAAATCATATTTTAGAGTCTTCAAAGTTGATTTTATTGGTGATTGATGGATCGTCAGAAGGCATTGTCTCGGCACGTTCAATATTAAGCAGTTTAAAAACTTTTGAAAAGAAAATAAGTGTTGTAATAACTGGAACTTTTCTTTTCGACAAATTCGAAGTTGAGTCATTTCTTAAACGAAAAGTTGTAGGAATATTAGAAGAAATATTTAAGATTTCAGAATCTTTTATTGCAGACTCTATCCAGTCAGTGAAATTGAAATCAGAAGTGAATAAGAATCTGATTAATTTACAAAAAGAAATAATTGATCTGTTATTTGATTCAGAAGAAAACTCTATTTACGGTAATAAATATAAAGATGAACCAAGTGTCATACAAGACTGTAGCACTAGTAGCTTTAAGCGGAGATTTTTTAGAAAACTAAATACCAGTGATGAAAGTTCTGATGTAAGTGAGATAGTTAAATTCGAAAATTTTGGAGAGACAAGAGATATTGAGCAGAGTATTTCAAATGAGGAAAATGAATTTCTGCAATTAGTGGAGGAATTATAAATGACATTTGTATCTATAGACGAGCATCAACTTAATAAGTGGGAAAGCCTAGATGAGATAAGGCTTGAAGTAACCAAAAGGTTAAGTATGCAAGAAAGTAATTTAACCTCAATCGACGACAGAAAGGTTCTTACTGCGAAGATTATTGATGAGATGCTAAAAGAACGAGCCGCTGATATGTTGGCTTCTGGCAGACAAATGCCTACTCTAGAAGAAGACAGTGAACTATCACAAATGATTATTTCATCTATGTTTGGGATGGGTAGTTTACAGGCATATCTTGAAGATGATCAAATTGAAAATATCGACATTAATGGACCAGATGAGGTTTGGCTAACTTATGCAAACGGTAAAAAAATCAATGCTGGCAAAATTGCTGAATCAAGCGAGGAGCTTATCGATTCGATTAGGTCAATTGCCACAAGAGCAGGATTGGCAGAAAGAAGGTTTGACTCAGCTTGTCCAGAGTTAGATATTAGATTGCCAGATGGAAGTCGTCTTTCGGCATTAATGGAAGTGTGTAAGTATCCGGTAATATCCGTTAGAAAGCACAGGTTTGTAGATGTCACCCTAGAAGATGAAATTAACCTCGGTTT
>JAJYVQ010000232.1 GCA_021791915.1 Actinomycetes bacterium
CGCCGCAGACAGTCCAGCTCCAGCTGCAAGCAACGGAGTCATTGGGTTAGCAAGTTCTGTCCCGATGGCATTCAAAAATCGATTCGCAAATGCGGGTTCTTTAAAATCGGATTTGTTAAGTCTGTGAGCAACTTTGGAATCGTCTAAGCCAGATTTTGAACTACCAGTGGCTTTAATCACGTCTTCGACTTCCATTGAGTGCCACATTACATTTGAGGGTGGTTTTGGAACGTGAAGTTTATTCACACTAAATGCCTGAAAAAATCCGTAACCCTGGGAAGCCAATGCGGCTAAGTTTACAGGCAACATTGCTCTTCGACCTGCACCGCTTGCTGGTCCGATCATTGCCCAAGTGCCACCTAATGAAGAACCTAACGCCGCAAAAGTAACCGAAGTTTTACTTACTGATTTTGCAAACTTTACCGCTTCAATTAGTATATATACCAACTCTAAGTCGTTATTTATAATTATGTCTGCACCCCAGGGGATAGGACAGTTCTCGTCTATATCGCTGTCTATTATTCCAATACCACAGTCAGCAGTTCTAAGTCCAGCTTTGTGATCACCTTTGCCTACGAACATTACGCCACTGGAATCTTCTTGCAGAAGTCGAATCGAAGCAGATAGCCTGGAGTTACCCTGAACGGTATTTTGAACTTCTAAAAGTTGTGCCACTTTATTTCTTTTTCCGCTGATAAATATCTCCAACTTTGCATCCTTTGCTGCACGAAGTAGTGCTGAAGAGACGGGATTTAATTCTGGAACAATGGTTACTATTCCGCAAAGTTTATTCGCAAAACTTAGTCCTAAGCAGACATTGGGCCCAGATGATTCCTGCTTCATTAACTGTTTGGCTTGTTTTGATAGCACGTCGCATATTTTTTCTGGAGGTCCCATCTTCCATTTTCTGGAGGTCTTTGTCTTTTGGGGATAGTTTGGATTAAAAAGATGTATCGCTTGCTTTGTAATCTGAAGTTCGTCAGAGCCTTCTAGAGGATGAACTGACTTGAGTTGCCATCTGTTTGTTAACAAGACTTCTGTGTCTATAAGTATTTTATCTAGGCGGTCAAGTCTGCGTAAAACTGAGGCGTCCATTACAATTGCTCCTCGGTTAGAGATGATCCGATCTAAATGGCTCGCATAGGACTCCCTACCGAATCGGGCGGCTTTGGGTAGCATGGCAACTATTAAATTTGCTGATTTTCTTGGATTTTTTGTTAGAGAAACTGCCGTCCCAAAAGCCCCTATAGATCCAACTGTAGCAATATCGGCATATTTTTCTATTGCGCCACTTCGTAAGGGCTTTTTGCGAGGTAGATGTTCTATCGGTTCTGTGGAAAATCTACCCTTTTTACCCGCAAGCATCGGTTCTTTTTTGTTCCAAACATTTTGTCTAGACTTAATTTCACTAAGATTGCTTACTCTGTGAGTGGAGTCTACAAAAAGACCTAAAGGACCCTGAGATAGACCTTGTCCAATAGAATCCAAAATGCCTAAAGTTACGTCGGTAAATCCAATTCCGAATCTATTTTCTACAAACCTTCTGAGACGGGGCTCATTTTGAACAAGCGATACAACGGAAGCTAATTCCGTGGGTATCGGGGTAATTCTCAGGGTTTGACCCAAAATTCCAGCTGATATTCCAACTAGATCCGCTGATAAAGAAAGTAAGTTTCGGTTAAACGGTTCAATATCAGCTGGATGCTCTGGTCGTTCGTGAGGAAAGCGTTCCTTGTGAATATCGTGAGCTTCTTCAACTCCTTCTACGGCATCAACGAGATCTTCTACGTCGACGTCACTACCTTCGGAAAATGCTACAACCACTCTGCCTAACGCAGCATTAACTTCGACCCAATCAACTCCTTTTAGTTTTTTTAGGGTAGATTCAAGATCTCTGGAGATGTGCTCAGTGCCTTGTTTATGAATCGCTTTTACTTCAATATGAGCTCTTCCGTTACCCTTCCAAATCCTTCTATGTTTGCGACCAACGCCAAAAGAAGTACCGATGACTGCACCGACGGAATTACCTACAGAGTTGACTGACCTACTAATCTGCTTTATAGGATTAAGGGCAGTGTTAACGATAGAAATCGGAGATGATATTTTCTTTACGATAGGAAACTCCAAATTTTATTCCTTACCGAAGTTAGCCTTAAAATAGTTCACTTGACTTTAAGCAATAGTAATAAGTAATAGTTAGAATCCAATATATCGAATTTATTTAGAATTTTTTCTGTGTCGTGCGATCAAAACAGAGGTACCGATAAGCAACCCTAGCGGTGGATCTACTGTCCCGAGTGCCACTGATGCGACTAGCGTTGCGAAGAATCCTTTCTCTACAATTTTTGCTGGAACCGAAATCCCGATAATTGGCATGACATATCTGTCCTTATTTTTGACTGAGCCATTAGATACATCCAAGTTCCCTTTTGAATCACTAGAAGTCTGAGTTGACTTAGAAGTAACTAACTTTGTCGGACTTTGTTTTGTTTGCGGTGCCATATTTTTCTCCTTATTGAATTTGGGGAATACTTCCCGATGTAAGAAATCTTACATTAAATATATTTAACAACTAAAAATATATTTAACAACTAACGTTAAGAGCAATTGCTTACAAACTTTTTTGCTACAACAAAAAAATTTATTTTTAGTTGTTGGCTTAGCTGCCTTTTTTTATATTTCACAGATTGCACATATTACATTTAGCGTTTAAAAAAGTTTTAAACTGCCTATAGTAAATTAAACTTAGTCTTAAGCCTATCTTAACTATAAAATTGGGATTTGTAAACAAGTTATTTAAATTTTTTTGTATTGAATTGTGAGAACACATTTAGGAACCGTAATTTTGAAATTCATTTTGGCTCAACAAAATTTTTTTAGACACAAGCTGCTCGTTGATTTTGGTTTAAATTTATTTAATACAAACTGCACAATATATATTAGGCAAATTGAAACCAGATATAACTTGCAATTATTAAGTTAATTTACAGTTAATTGCCTTCAAACCTAATTTGTATCTTGTATAGATTGTATTTTAAAGGAGAAAATGTTTTGTTTCTAAATTCTCGCAGGTTTAGCCACTAGGTTCAAATAATT
>JAJYVQ010000041.1 GCA_021791915.1 Actinomycetes bacterium
GCTCGTCGTACAAAAAGAAAAACGAACAGACAGTGAAGCAAAATTTGTACTTCGCATTGAAGACACTGACAATCAAAGAAACAAGCCTGAATGGACTCAAGGCATTATAGATGCACTGTTAAAACTTGGACTCAACTGGGACGAAGGACCAATCTTTCAGTCATCTAGAATTGAGGTTCACAAACAAACCGCATACAAATTACTGGATGCAAATTTTGCCTATTGGTGTAACTGCACAAAAGAAAATATAGAAGATAGAAACAGGCAGTCCAAGTTTGTAGGTTATGACAGACATTGCAGGGATTTAGGTTTACAGTATCAGTCCGGTTATGCTCTGCGCTTTAAGGTACCGCTTCAGTCGACCAGTAAGTTTCATGACTTAATCCGAGGTGATGTCGAAATCGAAAACAGTACACTTGAAGACTTTGTCTTGTTGAAAAGTGACTTAACTCCCCTTTTTGTTTTAGCAAATACGGTAGATGACATGGACCTCAAAATTACTCACGTTATTAGGGGTGAAGAACATCTTTACAACACCTTTAAAATAATTCTTTTATGGAATGCGATAAGTTCGGTAAATTCAGACAGTAGTAACCTTAATGCTACGGGAAGTATACCTACTTTTGCTCATCTACCGCTTTTGGTAAACAAAAACCGCCAAAAATTATCCAAACGGCGAGATCAGGTCTCCGTCGAAGAGTTTTTCGATAGTGGGTACTTGCCCGAAGCGATGGTTAACTACCTGGCCCTTTTGGGATGGGGCACAAAAAATGACCGTGAAATTTTGACAGTCGAAGAGCTAATCGATCAGTTTGACTTAAAAGATGTAAATTTGGCACCGGCTTTTTTTGACGTTCAAAAACTCACTCATTTTAACAACATATATTTGCGTGATATGCCCAAAGCTAACTTCTATGATAGAGCTTTGACCTATTTAAAAGATCACACCGACATAGATATCAGTAAATACGATAGACCGTCTATTGAACATATGTTAGACCTAATTCAACCAAGAATTGACACTCTTAAAGATATTGAAGTTATGATAGGTTTTTTCTTAAAAGACAATATCGAAATACCTGATGAACTGTTTAATAAGATTTACTCTGATTCATCAAATAGGCAAATTCTGACCGATTTTTTTGAAGTAATTAAAACCCTTGATTTTAAGACGGAAATCTTGCACAATACCTTAGAAACTATCGGTCTTAAATTCAATAAGAAACTTAGTAAGTCTCAGGCACCTATTCGGATTGCAGTTACAGGCTCGTCCATTGGACCTCCACTTTTTGAATCGCTAGTGATACTGGGAAGAGACAAAACTTTGGCTAGACTGGATAAGGTATCTGATAGATTCGGCAGATGAAGTTATTCGGGGGTGGTGTAATTGGCAACACAGCAGGTTCTGGTCCTGCCTTTGAGGGTTCGAGTCCTTCCCCCCGAGCCAAACCACAACATTTTAAGCTTCTTTTTATTCTTACAACTCTTGTTTTGATATATGCATGTTCGCCTTCAACCAGAACTACTTATTCAAATACACACGTTCAAGCTGATAAAAGTATTGCCTCAAATAGTTCTTTACTTTCGCTTGGAAAAATAGTATTAGTAAACGGTAACGGGTGGGATTTAAAAGGACTGTCTGGCAAAACATTTGCTGCAGGTCGATGTCACTATATAATTACCGTTAATGGTTATTATCTGCCTGATCCTAAATGCACGCCCGGTTCTATTAACGTAGCTATTACTGAATCGAATTTGGAATCTACTATTTGCAGAAAAGGTGGTTATACCACGTCCATACGACCTCCCGAGAGTTTAACGGAACCTGCAAAATATCAAATGATGTCAGCGTATGACACAAACTATAAAGCTTACAACGTAGAGTTTGACCACTTGATACCTCTGAGTCTCGGTGGCTCGTCAGATCTTCAAAATCTTTGGCCACAGCCAAACCAAGGAACACCCAACTTATTTGATCCTAGTGACCCATACGGTATTAATGCCAACGATGGAGTTGAAGATGCCCTTCACAACGCAGTATGTCAATATAAAATTACCCTGCGCCAAGCACAGATCGCTATTGCTAGCAACTGGACCACGGCATTGTCATCTCTTAATATTTAGAAGAAATTTTAAACAGTTTTGGTTTGACAATCTTATGCCAATAGGTCCTATTGAAAGACCGTCAATAAATGAGTGGCAATAAACTTAAGTATAATTGATAAAAGATTAGATTAATTTGGCCCCATCGTCTAGTGGCCTAGGACATCACCCTCTCAAGGTGGAGACACGGATTCGAATTCCGTTGGGGCTGCAATATACTATTGCTTTTTTTAAGGTCAAGCAACATATGTTGCTACTTAGAATTAAACGTAATTTTTAAAATATTTGTAAATTTTATTTTTTGATAGTAGCTTCAGAGACATCAGTTCAAAAGAGTAATTTCAGTTGATACTGATGCAACAATCTCAAGTCTCAGTGATAAAATTTAAGATATAAGTTAGCGTGTAACATTTGAAAACTTTGTATTAGGAGAAACTTATGGCAATCAATAATAGAAACAGAAAAAAGAGTCAGCCTAACTCATTTGGAGTAAGAAGTGGCTATAACCGATTAATTAGAGAGTTTTCACTTAATTCATCGTACCCTAGTGGAGCCTTTGGCTCCCCGAAAAATAATCCCTACGCAACTAATCCATACGACAATGCTCCCAATAACTATACAAATAACTATCCTGGACAGTACAACTACAATAACTACGATGTGCAATCTCAGAGTGTCAACCCGTATTCAACACATAATTTAAACCAACCCAATGTAGGATATAACCAATATGGGCAACCAGTTAACGCTGACCCAATGTATAACGTTCCTCAAAACAGCATTAATTCAAATTATCCACAAGATTATCTACAGTCAAATAACCCTGGATACCAAGGGAACTTAGACCCAGCATATGGTTTCCAAGGGAATAGAATACCCAATGTAAATTATCAGGGTTCTCCAGTAAGCGATGCAAAACCTTTCGTTGCGGTAGATACCTTTAATAAAGTTCTGCAACTAACCCTGGTTGCACTTTTTTTCGGGGTTATAACTTTTACTTTTCCTGTTAATTCAGCGGTTTTGCTAATTCCAATTTTGGTCGGTTTCGTACTCGGCATGGTAACACTTTATAAACCGAGACTTGCAAAGTATCTCGCACCCGTTTATGCCGCAGTCGAAGGTTTGGTTTTAGGTACGATTGCTAACTACTATTCTGTAAATGGAAATTATGTAGCCCCCATAGCAATAATAGGAACTGCGGCAATCTTTGTCGGCGTTCTTACACTATACAGAACGGGTCTTGTTAAAGTTACCCCACGGTTTTTATCCATGACCATGGTGGGTTCTTTTAGTTTGCTAGCTATAATGATAGCTTCTATATTGTTACCGATCTCATATTTGCAGTCTAATCTTGTAACATTTATAGTTTTTGGATTACTTTATTTAGTTATAGCAATTATGAACCTATTTGCAGACTTTAATCTAATTTATTCTGCGGAAGCTCAGGGAGTATCTGCAGAAGGTGAATGGTACGGAGCATTTTTAATAATGATGTCATTGGTAATGACATTTTTGGCGCTTCTTAGAATTTTTGGCGGCGGGGGACGACGTTAAATTAATTAAAACTGCGTTAATTTAGCTAAACTTATGCGCTAACTGCAGTTTATTCCTGCCAATAATTAAATTACATTACACCACTTTGCTAAACTCAAAGCTTATTAATATTTTTCTAATTTAACTTGGATTAATAAATGAACTATGAAATAAACCGAAGAGATTTTCTCGGAAAATCTGTCAGCACATTGGCTGGAATTGGGCTGTTGGGCTTTAGTGGAGAAATTTTAGGATCGTGTTCTTCCAACTCGACTGCAGGATCACCTGCATCTTTGCATACTCCAGTCCGTGGAGGCACTTTAGTAATCGGAGTAGAAGACGATGTAGACGGTTTTGATCCGACACAATCTAGATTTGACAATTCTGGAGTCGTTTATGCCAGAACTGTTTTTGACCCGCTTGCCATAGTTGATAAAAGTGGAAAAGTCCTACCTTACTTAGCTAAATCAATTACGCCAAATCAAGATTATACCGTCTGGACTATAAGAGCCCGAAGTAACGTAAACTTTCACGACGGAACTCCTTTCGACGCAAACGCCATGAAGATAAACTTCGATGCAATGAAATCAGGACCTTACGGGTTCACCGCATCTGTTCTTAGCTCAATAAATATTATCGATCCAATGACAGTTTCTATAACTATGTCAACTCCTTGGGTTCCATTTGACTATTGGCTGACTGGATTTATCGGTGGTCAACTGGCTTATATGGCTTCCCCTAAAATGCTCAAGAACGAGGACGGTTACGGTGCCAACCACCCGTCTGGAACTGGACCTTTCATTTTTGAATCTTGGTTACCAAATGTTTCATTTAAAGCTAAAGCAAACCCGAACTACTGGAGACAGGGACTTCCTTATTTAAATGCCATCGAGATAAAACCCATGCCAGATACAAATTCGAGAGTTCTGAGTCTTCAATCTGGAACTATTGACTTGGCCCACTTCGGAACTGGTCAGGCGATTGCTCAGTTGGAAGGCTCACCAAATGTAATTAGAGTTAACGACCTTAACTTACCGGTCGGAGAACCTGATATTAACTTTACAATGCTGAACTGTTACTATACGAGACCACCGTTCAACAATATATACGCAAGACAGGCTTTAGCATATGCTACGGACAACTCAAAGTATATTCCCACAATCGGTGGAGATATAGAGATGAAAACGGATTCTGTATTCGCACCGAGTACGCCATTTTATACAAAAACTACTTATCCGGAGTTTGACCAAAAAAAAGCTTTGGAAGCTGTCGCTAAGTATAAACAAACATCTGGTGCTAATCAACTGGAATTTACACTTGGAGCAACAAACGACCCTATTGATGTCCAATGGGCAGAATTAATGGCCAATATGTGGCAACAAGTCGGGATAAAAGTCAACATAGATTCAAATTATTTGACGGCACAGCAAATTGGTGATGCTCTAGCTGGAAAATTCGATGCATTCTTGTGGAGACAGTTCGGGTCCATTCATCCTGATTTAAACTATATTTTCTGGAACGGTAATGGAATAAGCGAGAATTTTGCGATTGACTTTGCTCGGGTTAACGATCCATTAACCAACCAATACTTGCAAGCTGCCAGAGAAGAAACTGATTCAACAACGGCTGCCAAATATTATCAACAAATTTCAGAACGCTTTGCTGTTAATTTGCAGTACATCTACAATTCACGATCAGTCTGGAACCTAGCTGCATATGGACCTGTACAGAACTTTAACAATCCAACTACTCCAGATGGCAAACCTGCTTTAGGAATGTTGGCAGGTATGTTTTTTGTAACTGAAATCTGGAAAGACTCATAAATCAAAAATACTTGTTTACACTAACAACTATGAGGTCAAAGACTAGATCATCGTTTTTGACACTGAGACCTGTGTTGACGACCTACGTTGACGACCTACGTTAACCTACCCTGGAATTTACGGAACTTAATATAGTGACCTTGGTTATATTAGCTGTTTGAATATTCAAATATTACGTCTACTTATTCAGCTAAATACTTACAAAATCCTTCAGAAACTCCAATTTTTGAGCTAAATTTTAACTTTTTTTGTAAATATAAGAAATCTACTATAATTTAGACTAGATTTTTTATTAAAAAGGGGTTATAATTTAATTGTGAAGTCATATGGTCAATATTGTCCTATCGCCGCAGCTCTAGATGTTGTTGGCGAGAGGTGGTCGCTTTTAATAGTTCGCGAACTTTCGATAGGTCCGCGCAGGTTTAGCGACATCAGAAAAGCTCTACCTGGTCTGTCTCCGAATCTTTTAGTGGACAGATTAAAGGATTTAGAATCGAGCGAAGTAATAACTAAGTACAAAAACGACATCAGTTCTGCAAGATGTTCTTATGCTTTAACCGAAAGAGGAACCGAGCTTCTCCCGATGTTACAATTTTTAAGTAATTGGGGAGAGCAGTTCTTACCAACCGATGATTCGGTTTCTCAGATATCGCCCATATCTGCGATCAGAGCAACGCTATTGAACGGTTTAAACTATAAGTTTTTACCCCCCGAAGGAATACGAGTTTCTCTTTTGATCGATAACATGAAATTCAAGATGTTGGTTAGGGGCCCAGTCCCAATCCTCAAAAGCGGATTGGATCCGAAAGCAGACGTACAGCTTAAAATTTCAGCACAGAACTTAGTAAAGTGGCGACAAGGTCGGTTGCTTGTGGCAGACGCTTTATCAAAGGGTCACATTTACTTAAAGGGAACCAAAGTCGACAGCTTCCTTATGGTATTTTCATTGGTACACCCAGATTCAAAGCCAGTTACGCCACCAACAAGTTCGGTTACAACTAGCCAAAATAAAACAGCCAGCTCAAACGGGAATCAATCCAACTTAACATCAAAACAGAAAGTTAAGAGCTGATTTAACTAAAAAAACTTCGAGTCTATACATTTAAAGATTCGTCATCCCATAGTCCCGTAATTTTCCACAACATTTTTGCTACTGGATTCATAAGTCCAAGTTCTTTGACTAACTTACGAGGCTTCGAAGCTGCATCTTTTACAAGTTGCCTGCTACTATCGGATCTGATGGATTCTACAAATTCATTAAACGGAATATCATTTAACTTGCGAAAATTTTTTGACGGATATACCATAAGTCGTACCATTATAGCCATTAGTCCAGGAACAAAAAACGACAGCAATATCCTTTTGAATTTTGAAAGCTTAGGAACGTTAAGTTTCAAAGTTTGCCTTGCAAAAGATATATGCCTAGCTTCTTCGGTTACGTGAATCTTCATAATCTGCTTGACTAATTCAGGTGGATTCCCGTTTTTAAGCTCTTGTCTTTGCATGTGATCAATCGGATCTTCCCCACCTAATACAAAGAAAAAAAACAGGGACGGAAAAATATTTTGAATCGGCAGAACTACGAGTTCGGCCAAGAGCTTGAGAAAACGTGACATACCTTGGACGGGAAGTCCCGTTTTGTTCACTAGTTCCTGAAACATCATAGAATGATGAGATTCTTCGATTACTTCGTGATGAATATAACGAAATTCAGGTGAACCATTCGGAAGCCTGAAAGCAGCCTGAAGTAGTCCTCTTTGCAACAAATTTTCAAACTCCCAACCTATCTTCATCACAGTCGCTATACGAGTGATTCCAGCGACTCTCTGCTGTTTTTGGCTAAGGTTCTTGTACCAGTTGGACTCTCTTAAGGGATCTACAGAAAATAGTCCCCATCTTTCATCATCTTCGGTGATCTGATTTTCTTTAGCTTCCCAATCAATATCGACGTAAGCTTCGAAATGTTTTTCTACAGACTGCTTCGACAATCTAGTTACTATTTGGTTATAGTTATCCCTAGGTGATTTAAAGCTTGTTTGAGATTTTAAACCACTCATCGTCTCTTCTGTATTTTCTAACTTTTCGACTACTGTCATTTTTTCCTCCTATTATGTTTATTTTTTTTATATTCCACCCATAAATTTTGATCTGGTTATACGATCCTGAACTGACATCGGAATTATCCCCCGAATTGCAAAACCGAATGCAGATTCCATGCCAGCTGGTACGACCGCTTTGTTAAACCTGATTGCTCTAATTACCGCCTTAGCTACCACATCGGGTGAGTGACCCTTTGAAAAAAGTTTTTTAGTTGCATCGAGTTCTTTTTGATTATCTCTTTCCCCCAAAAATTTTGTAGTATTTATGATATTTGTGTTTATGACACCAGGACAAACCGCAGACACACCTACGTTTTCTTTATACCAATCCGCTCTTAAACATTGAGAAAACATCAGCACGCCAGCTTTCGTGGTACAGTAGCTCGATTCGGTAGCCCGTGGAAAATAAGCTAACCCCGAAGACATATTGACGACATGTCCCCTGTGGCGTTTTACAAAGTAAGGTCCAAAAGATCTACATCCGTTAATAACTCCGTTTAAATTTATATTTAAAATCCACTCCCAGTTTTCCAAACTAACGTCCAAGAAGCGCCCAGTCATACCAACTCCAGCATTATTTACCAAAATATCTACTTCTCCAACTTCTGATTCAATCTTTTCTGCGACTTCGTCCATCTTTTTAGCGTCCGAAGTATCACATACGTAACTGACGCCTCCACAATCTGTAGCAGTTTTCTGAGCAGATTCCAAATTAATATCCACGCATACTACTTTCGTGCCCAAAGATGTCAGCTTTAACGAAGTGGCTCGCCCAATTCCACTTCCAGCACCAGTGACTACTGCAATAGATCGATTGAACTCAAGTTCTCCCAAACCTTTTCTGTTTTTGAAATAACTTTTTGGCCTGATCATAAAATTACTCTCATTACTAACTGTAACATTATTTAATGTAAATGTCAAGTGGGTATGGTAAAATATTTATATCAGAAATTATATTACCTTAACAAATACTGTAATCTATATACAGCGACGAAGAGTCGAGCTTTCGAGGAAAACCTCAAAATGACACTAAGCAAAACCAACCTTAACTCAGGAACAGACAGTGAATGTGAACTAAATGTCTTCAAAAAAGAGTATACAATTGATGAGCTTGCCCAAGTGGGTGGCTCTACTGTCAGAAATATAAGGGCATATCAGGACAGGGGAATTTTACCTCCGCCTTTTAAGAAGGGACGTGTAGGAATTTATAATACCGCCCACCTGACAAGATTGAGACTCATTACAGATCTCTTAGAAAAGGGATTCTCGATGTCAAATATAAATGAAATGATCATTGCATGGCAGTCAGGTCAGGACATAGGGCAACTTCTAGGTTTAGAGCAGATTTTAGGGGAACCTTGGAGCGAAGAGATCGAAGAAATTATAACGTTGGACCAGCTCATTCAACTTTTTGGAACTTCAATGTCAGAAAGTGAACTACGGAATGCATTAGATCTTGCAGTTGAACTAAATATATTATCCCTGGACTCACAAAAACTTATAGTCAAAAAACCTCAGATGTTCAAAGCGGGAGTAATTCTTTTTAATTCTGGAGTTCCGATATTAGATATTCTAAACTTAGCCAAGACCTTGGAATTATCCGTGGAAAATATCGCTAAAGAGATGGTAGCTACGGTGAGCAGACATCTGCTTCCATCAGAAGACGAAATATTACCCAAAGAACTTGTTCCTAAAGTAACAAAACTTATACAAGACATCAAACCTCTGGCTAAAAATATTGTAGATGCCGAACTATCTAGATGTATGGAAAAAGAGATAAGAACTCAGGTCAACGAACAACTCTTAAAGACTTCTAAACATAAGTAACTCTTTAAGTCTTTAATCATTTTCTTGAAAGCAAGCTTTTAAGTAACGTCGGTCAACTATCTCAAACCTAACCCATCGAGCCCGAGAGGAGAATCGAACTCCTGACCTGCGCATTACGAATGCGATGCTCTGCCGACTGAGCTACTCGGGCAAAGTAAAAACTTCAACATTCAGATTACCAAATTATCTGATATTAAAATTAACTACTTCACCTTAACTTTGTAGATTGCACCGTTCCTATTAACCGAGGCAATTTTGGCTGTGGAAGTTGGCGCACACATCATAAAAAGAGTGTCACCGTCTGCTCCCCCCAATGCTGTTGCAAAACAGGTCATGGGAGCAGAAGCTCTGGCAAGAATTTCACCACCTTCTCTTACTAAAACAGCCTCGTTTGATATCGCATTTGCCACCCAAATATTATCGTCAGCATCGATACAAATTCCATCTGGAACGCAGAAGTAACTGCTCAAATCGGCAAATACTCTACGGTTTGAAAGTGCGCCGTCTCGTTCGTTGATATCAAATGCCGTTAGTCTAAACCCCAATGATTCTGCTACTACGAGTGTTCTGTTGTCTTTTGTAACAACCATTCCGTTCGGAAAAGACATCTCGGACGCAACATTTCTTACAGTGCCCTCTGAAGTAACCAAAACTAAATTAGTCTTAGGCGGACCTGGATTGCCCACGATGCCTTCCTGCCCTTTTTCTTCCAAAAATGCATCTAAATTAAATCCGAAGTTGCCAACATATATAAAGTCAGAAGGAGTAACTATCAAGTCATTTGTCCAATATGAGCTGTACTCAGAGATGTCAGCAAGCTTTGAAAGACCCGAGTCACTTTGAATCATTACTGACAGATCTGTCATCGATGAGACAACTAATCTACCGTCTGACAACCAACCTAACCCAGAAGGCTGTGTGGGAACGTCATAAATTTTTTCCCGATTACCAGCAAGATCGATTGCAATAATACTATGATCGTAAAAATCTGAGAACCATAACCTGTTCTCGTGCCATCTGGGACCTTCGGTGAAATAAAATCCGTCTGCAAACCTTTCAGCTGTATATATTTTTTCCATACTCTTAGACTATCTTTTTTTTTGGAACTTTTCCAATCGTACCGAAGCTAATTCAAAAGCTCGCTCAACTCGATAAACAACGAAGTTACCTGAAGTGCGTCATTGGGATTTCGCTCCAAATTTTTTATGTATCGGTTAATCGACTTAATAATTTCGAATTTACCTGCAACGTCCATAGAGTTCGAACCTAAATTATCAATTTGTTCTTTGGTTTGATCAGCAATTATATGTTGTAGGGTCACCATAATATTTTTTTGCACATCATTTTTAAATTTGCGAATCTCACGTTTTTGTTGGTCATCAAAAAGTTTGAGCAAAGTAGTATTTCCCTTCCCTTGCATCTGAATAGAATTTTTAAATTCATCCATCTGACTTTGTTGAGACAATTTCACCAAATCTATATTCTCCTCTATACAGGCAAAATAGCTTGTAACTGCAGAATCTACACCTGTAACAGTTCCATCTAGGTAATGTAATATTTTCAAAACAGTATCTACATATTTTGACTCCGAAACTGCTTTTTTACGTATTTTAACTAAAATACAACGACTTCTCAACGTATCCATCTTGGCTTCCACGTGAGTTGCCAGTAAAAAAAATATAGTAGTAGGAGGCGGTTCTTCAATAGTTTTAAGTAAAATCGGATTTGCCTCATTCATTAAATGTGCTTCGGGAATTATTAAAATCTGAAACTTCCCCGATTTCGGTGATCGCTTAGACAACGTTACTACCTGTCGTGCATCTTGGGCACTAAGGGTTGGCCCAGATCTTTCAAACACAACCACATCTGGATGGTCCTTCGCCAAGATCAGCTTGCAGATGTTACAGGTCAGACATCCGCCAAATTGACACTTTAAACAAGCGGAAAACAACAAAGCCTGCGTTAGGGTTTCATCTTCATCACCTATTAACATATAAGCGTTAAAAGGCGCTTCCATGGTAGCTCTTAACACCGAATCCAAACCAGTAATTTCTCGGTTCGGTAAGGATTGTTGCTCTTTTAACATATCCCGATCTGTTAAATATGTCATAATTTACTTAAGTTAACAAGGGCAAAACATGCAATCGCTTCTTTATTTCCTAACGCACCGACTTTTTCTGGACTAGTAGCTTTAACGTTTACGTCTGCTTCAATAATATCTTCTAACTTAGCTTTTATATCAGACTTAGTTTTTTTGAGCTTAGGTTCCTGAGCTACAACAGTCAAGTCTACATTTTCAACAATAAAGTTTAAAGAACGCACTTCTTTCAATACTTTTTTTAGCAATAGGGTCGAATCGATATCTTTAAATTCTTGTGAATCTTCTGAAAACCAGTCGCCTATGTCTCCCATGCAACTCGCTCCTAAAAGTGCATCTATTATCGCATGGATCACTACGTCTCCGTCTGAATTTGCAACTACACTTGGCTCATTTGCAAATACAATGCCACCTAATACAAGTTTTTTATTTAAAGTACTTGAATCGTCGAATCTATGTATGTCGTATCCAAAACCAATACGGGTGTTCATCTTCAGCTACCTATCTCGACTTGTCTTTTGCTACTATCCTCTGTAGCAAGATGTCAGCAACTTTCAAATCGATAGGCTTTGTAATCTTAATGTTTTCTGGTTCCCCCGGTACAACTGCAACGTTATACCCTAAAAGCTCCACCAAGGTCGAATCGTCGGTAGCATCTCCAAAAGACTCGTGTGCCAATGTTAAAACTTTTCTGTCAAAACCCTGAGGAGTTTGAACTAACGCCAGCGTAGAACGATCCAACGTAAGATCCACGTAACCTTTGGAGACCCTTTTAACTGTATCTGAGATTTCGATGACTGGAATAACTCCTTTTTCTCCGCCGTTTAATTTAGACAACACGATTTCAAACAACCTCTTGGTGGCAAGGGGGCGGGCGGCATCGTGTACCAACACTTCTTCGACTTTGATATCGACTTCCTTTAACCCGTGCCTAACAGATTCGGATCTACTATGACCTCCTGGGACTACTTTATTCACTCCCATTTCTTTTAATATAGTCGAGTATTGATCTAGGTAGTCTTCTGGCAGAACGACAACTACCTGGTCCACCGTAGAAACCGCCGTTTCAACCGAATAACTGATTACTGTTTTTCCACCAAGTACTTCAAACTGCTTCGGGTATTCGCCGAATCGTGAACCTACCCCGCCCGCAACAATAATTGCTGCTGTTTTCAATTTTATACCTTTTTAACGATCACGGCAGTGCCTGCGTCAGCCGTTCTTCAGCCTGTTCCTCATTTACGTTTAATGCAAAAGTAAGTTCTGAAACCAAGATCTGTCTTGCCTGAGAAAGCATCTTTTTTTCCCCTGCCGACAGTCCTTTGTCTTTATCTCTAATAGATAAGTTCCTTACGACTTCGGCGACTTGATAGATATCCCCACTTCTGAGTTTCTCTGAGTGATTTTTATAACGTCTCGACCAGTTAGTCGGCATTCTTGCATCTTTTTTTGATAAGACGGCAAAGACTTCTTCAACTTCCTCGTCGTTTATTATTTCACGTATACCTATCGCATTAATATTGTCAACTGGAACTTTAAGAATTAAGTCACCGTAAGCCAGTTTTAATACCAAGTAATCTTTCAATTTACCGTCAACCGAGACTTTTTCTTTGCCTTTTACGATTGCGGCTCCGTGATGCGGATATACGACTTTGTCGCCTGATTTGAACATTATTTACATCCTTAAGTTAACGGATCTATTGGATTTTACTTCAATAACACTATATATTTTACACTAAGCAGAGAATTAATCTTCTCATTTTGTCAACTGTTTAAATAATATCCTTCAAAAGTCACCATTAGATATCATTTCGGGTTTGAATCTTAAATAAACCTGAAGTTTTTAGTATATTTTCGAGTGCAAAATGCAGTTTTTTTAGGATAAAAAGTATTTTTAGACTGGAATTGGTTATATTTGTCCGAAACTCCATGTTCATAAAATCATTTCAGTTTATTTTACGCTACAATTTAATTATTGACAGACACTTATTGTTACCTATTTTTTGTTACCTGTTTTTACTTACCTATTTTTTTCAAACATAATTTACCTAAGAAAAATTAATATACAAAAAAGGAACTTTATCCTAAAATTAATTACGAAAACAGCAACACATACAACAGTAAGACATACAACAGTAAGACATACAACAGTAAGACTTGCAACAACAATTAAAGTCAAACCTCTTAAAATATTGTCCACTAATGTTTTACACGACAAAAGCTCCCAAGCCACAATCATAGAGTTCGCAAATCTAAATTAAACAAAGGACAATAAGTCTGAGATTTTATCTATTTTCTGTAGCGAAATCCCACGATTCTTTGGTGCTATGTCAGCCAAATCAATATTTCCAACGGCAGTATCAAAACTCATCTTATTTAATTCGGAAATTCGCTGATTTAATGCACTGGACTTTTTAATCGAGCCATTTAACGTTACTTGTCCCAAAAAAGTCGTCTTTTGACCTATTGGACGGTTAAAATATGAAGACAACAAAGCAGCACAAATTGCAAGGTCGGAAGTTTTGTCTATGATTTTGTTGCACTTAGATATAGACAGAAACAAATCCTTGTCGCTAAATTTAATGTTACAGTATTTTTCTAAGACTGCTACCAAGATGAGAAATCTTCCGGTATCTACACCGTCTGCAATTCGTTTCTGATTTCCGGAAAAAGTTTTGGTAGAAAGTGCTTGTATCTCTACCATATGAGTCCGCTGCATATCAAATACAGGTACAAAACATGTTCCGACATTACCTAAACTTACGTCACTTTCTAAAAAGTAACCGTTTAAGTCGCTTACAGGTTTTAGTCCAAAATCAGTCATCTCCAATACCCCTACACCGTCGCAACTTCCATAACGGTTTTTAAGTACTTTCAGGGTTCGTAGACCAGTTTGATTTTCTGCATTAAACATTGTTACTGAATCAACCATGTGCTCTAAGACTTTTGGACCCGCCAAATACCCATCTTTCGTAACTTGCCCTATAATTAATGTGGTAATAGAAGCAGTTCTAGATAGGTTTAAAAGCTCAAAGGTAACAGCTGTCACCTGCTGGGTCGATCCGGGCTGAGAAGCAACATTATCGTGAAAGACGGTTTGAATTGAATCTACAATCAATACGTCAGGCTTAAGTTGTAAAATCTCTTCGGCAATAAATTTGACATTCATTTCAGGCAAAACCCAAAGTTGATCATTTGTAATTTTTAAACGGGCTGCCCTATGTTTAACCTGTACCACTGACTCCTCAGCTGAGACAAGCAACACCTTGAAGTTTTGAGTAGCAAAACCATGTGCCATCTGTAGCGTAAAAGTTGATTTTCCAATTCCCGGTTCTCCTCCAATTAGATTCACAGAATTTTGCATCAAACCCCCTCCCATAAGCTCGTCAAATTCGTCAATACCACTTTTTAATCGGTGTTTGACTGAACAAGAATCAATATCTTTAAGCTTAAGGGCGCTTGAACTTCCACGAGTACTAATTCCAAAAGCTCCAAATACCTCAGGTTCAAAATGTTCACTTAGAGAGTTCCAGCTCTTACACCCTAGACACTGTCCTATCCATTTTTTATAATTCTGCCCACACTCCGTGCAAACATATTGAACTTTTTCAGCAGATCTCATTTTTAGCGACAGGTTTTTGCCGTTAATTTTGCTTACTGAAGGAACGAAATCGACCTTTAGACTATCATCATTACATTCGGCAATATTATTTGAAAGTAACTCTTCTTTAGGAATTACGTAAACTGCGGAGTTTTCACACGAATATTCCTCTTTATTTAAGATGTGACTACCTGTAGTACTACCACCGTTTAGATTGATCTGGCTCATGGAGCTTTACCGTCTATTTTTATTTCGGTTCGATACTCAGTGATACTTCTCAATACCCTAAAGATGATATCTTTAAAATCAATTTTCATGATTCTAAAGATATCAGTCAAGTGTTACAATTAACCCAGGCTTTCAAGGTTTATGCCGAAAGGCTATAGTACCGACAGGTCTTTAAGTTTCAGGAAGCTAATTTTTTTTGGATCTGACTAATTTAGCTCTTATCTTTTTGTTTCTAAGTTTTACTAGCAATAAAAGTGCAACGGTCATTAGAGAAATTGCACTTATGATTTGAGACAAAAAGCCCTTCCCTGTATTTCCCTGCAGGTTTACCGTAGACAATACAGGACTAGGTGAAGTAACGTTCTGTTGATTTGAAACCTGTGAGTTAGTAGTACTTCCAGCAGTACTGTTAGAAGTAGTATTTGTGTTGGAATTTGAACTCGTTGCAAACGTATAAGTTTCTGGGGTTGCTAGCAATCCAGCAGCATTTACCGCTTGAATAGTTACGGAAGTCTGTCCCGGAATGAAATTAATTGTCTGGGTATTTCCAGCAGAAACAGTGGCAGTGGCATCAATCACCTGACCACTTGGTTCATAGGTTAGCTGATAGTAACTTGCCTGTCCGTTATACCAAGTTGAACCTGGGGCGATAAATGAAAGCTGAGTACCGCTTTGAGTTATGGACTGAACAACTCCTGGAGGTCTTGTGACTACTCCGTATCTGTTCTGATTCCACTCGTTGGCGTTTGATTTCCACCATTGATTATTAGACGATGCAGAACCATCTGTTTTCCAAATAAATAGATAACCCTCTCTAGTACCCGCAACGATATCGTTGGTTCCTGTTGATAGAAGATCGCCCATTGAAGGAGAGTTTATTACCCATCCAGTTGTAAATTTAGGAAATCCAGGAACAATTTGGCCGTTTGGCTGATACGCCACCAAGGTGTTTGAGTCTCCGCCTACTATCACATCGTTTTGTGAATTCCCCATTACATCACCTATTATTGGACCAGATAAAAAGTCCGCCCCTTGTCTGACTGCCTGAAACGGAGACGGGCTCATAGTTGTATTTGATATACTGACTGCAGATAGAGGATAAGTATCTACGTAGTTATTAATTGCTATACCCGACGACGCAACAGTCTCAGATGCGGCAAAACTCGCTGCACCCATTTCGGAAGATGCATACGTCAGAGCACCGTTTATATCTCCAACCGCTCCGTAACCAGCAAATGGTATGGGATTATCCGTCGGTAGCGAAGAAGGATTTAAAGTGAGTAACGGATTATTATATACATCAAGCAACGACTGCGCCGCACCTATGGGATTCCCTAAGTAACCTTGAGTAATACCGTTACCATTGATGACATAAGGTGGAGTCCAAAGAGGTTCAATTATAACCTGGTCGTTTCCGTTGCTTGTCGGAACTGCAATAGGGTTATTTGTACCTTCGGTAATCGCATCCATAGCAGATCCGTAATATTCTGCCAAACCTTGAAGCACCACTGGCCACCCGCTCAACAGCTGCCCTTGCATGCTATACGCCATTGATATCGAAAAAGGCAATATAGAAATACCAGGGCCTTGAATTTCAGTGTACTGTGTTCTTACCACAATGGACGGAGGGTTACTCGGTCCGTTAAAATACGCAACCGTGGGAGCTGAAATAAGCCTCGGGTCGTTAATTAGCGAATAGCCGCTTTTTAACTTGAAATTACTAGGTAGCGAAACCTGTACAGGCCAATTGGGCAATAGAGTACCATTCGGTTGCCAAATATAAATCCTTCCGTCCAGACCTGCCTGAATTACGTCTAACTGACCGTTGCCTGACAAATCTGCCAAAACAGGAGCGGCTAAAAATCCTGAAATGGGCGATCTAGTATAAGGATTTGAAGGTCTGGGTATGGGAGTTGGAGGAACTAATGTTGCTCCAGTATCTACGCTAACTGGCCATCCTGGCAAAAGTTTACCATAAGCATTATACGCATAGACGTGACCTGACAGAGATGTAACAATTACGTCTAACTGCCCAGTATGGTAAAGATCTCCCACGGCAACTGACTGGAGAACTTCTTCATCACCAAAATTAACTCCAGAATTACCTATTGTCTGTAACGGATCCGTATATTGTGGCCATCCAGGGAGTTCTTTTCCAGTTGCTGGATCAATCGCATTTATCTGACCCCCC
>JAJYVQ010000233.1 GCA_021791915.1 Actinomycetes bacterium
TATTTATTATAACGTAATAACAAGCTTTAGATGCAATACTATATTGAGCCATCGCTATCCATTTGCACGAGGTGACAGTTGGATTTGAACATGCTTTTATCTGAAACGTGACTGCCAAATTAGGTGTATTAGAATTCACTTCACCTGCGGTGAAATATCCTGACGGCTCCATGGATTGAAGTTCAGTTACAACATCTCCAGCATTCGTCAGACCAAACTGACCGTTATCCTGTTGGTAATCTGCATTTGCTTCAACAATTATATTCCACAGGACGGGACCGATATTACTATTACCTGCCCACTCGAATGGATGAAATTCTAAATACCACACGATCACTCCTCCAAACAGCAATATAACGACCAATAAACCTATGATTAGTCGTTTTTTCCATCTGGAGAGTTTTTTTAACAATGTAACCACTTCCCATTAAATGAATTATATTTATTTGGCATGAGAGATGATATATTAACCTGAGGGAATTGTTGACTACTTGGGGGTAATGGCGTCGAATAACCGGTAAATCGAGTAAATGTTGCGTTCTTAATTCCCAAAGATTGTAAACTCTGCTGGCTAGCACCCAAGGCTTTCCATTTAACTTTTCCGTTTACTCTCCAACCAATTTCGGCATTTGTAAATTGTTCTGTTCCAAAATCAACCATTGGTCTTACCCCTGAATAAAAAGGGTAGTTATTAATTACTGGAGCTTCGATATCAACTTGAGCTCCATAGGGAAAGAAATAGTCATTAATGTTATGATTCTGGCTATTTACTGCAGGAACACTCTTAGGCAATAGTCTTACCGCTGTAGGATGACCACCATTTTTGTATGTCACAGACTGATTAGAGATTATAAAAGCAATTGAATTGCTACGTGGTATATATGCCATATAGACAGACATTTTATTTCCAACATTATCTGTTATCGGAATACTAATTCCGGCACTATCATTATCACTAGTTGAAATATATTCATAGAAAGGTACAATTCTACCACCGGGATTTACTTCTGATCCTATTTGAGTCAAAGGCAGTGCTCCTGCAGTAGTTGCCGTCGAATAGTCAGCTGGAGCAATCCCGCCGAAACCGATCCAACTAGATTCAGCTGGATTGGGACAACTAGTATGGTGAGCTCCAACTTGAGTATATTCAGCTGTTATTTTTTGAATATAGGGTTGAGTTGGGGGGTTCGTTAGGGGAATATGTTGTACATTTGTTAGATCGACAACATATCCTGAATGATTCGTTGAGGATTCGGATCCACACTCACTACAAGCTATTTCATTATGATCCTGAGTCTGATATTGGGTAGCGTTATCGACAATATCCATCGAACTTACGAATTGGACCCACTGTTGATATGCTTCAGTTTGTGACTTACTTGGAGGTGTGGGTATACCGTACTGGTCTAATTCGGTCTTTGATGCAGTCAAAGGATTAAATCCGTTTGGGGGCATAGGAGATTCAACAGTAGTGCCACCAATAGAATAAACGTAAGCTTTTCCTCCGTCACTGTAGTGAATGACTTTTACGGGTGTTATTTTGGTCCAGTTAGATTCTGGAACAAATGGAACATGAACTCTAAGTACTTTCCCTTCAAATTGTGAAAGACCAGTGTTTTGGTGAGGCTTTATATGATCGCAGTCATGTAAGAGCATCCCAGATATTGACAACAATCCAATTGCTTTAAATTTGTTTATTTTTGTAAAATTCATACTTTATAAATTTCCTTTCAATTAGTATCGGAACATATTTCTCATGGTCTTATAAAATTCTATTGATTTGATACGATTTGACTATCTCTGAATCGATTTAAAATTTTATCAACAAGATAGTTATCAAAAAAGTCCTGACGATACAGAGCATAAGTCAGATAATCCCAATATCTACCATATGCAAAGAAGTGGTTTTTTAATCTGGACTCTTCTAGAAAGAAACGATCTACTGCACTCTTAATTGATTTGAGGTTAAATTCAGGCATTTCAAAATATATCTTTCTTAGGGGGAAAGTATTAAACAGATATTCAATAAAAATTGTCGATATAACTACCCCCATTCCATATGAAGATCCATTTGTAATTGTTCCAAGATAAGTAATATTATTGTAAGAGTCGTAGTTATATGAAACTACCACTCCCAGTCGAGGATCCTTATCTAATCTTGTAGTATTCAATTCAGCTACAAATTGGCAGTGAACGGAAGCATACAACAGTTGAGCAAATTGGTCTCTTGACGGAGGAGATCCAAAAAATCTCCATTTTAATAATGAGTCGATTTTTGTTGAAAGCTTATAGTACCATTCAAAATCTATTCTTTCATCGAACGGTCTTAAGTTAACAACTTTCTTATTTAAATTTATAGATTGTTCAAGTTCTTTCACCATTAACAACAATTTAACACAAAGCAAAAAAAAAAATCAAGTCTTCGATGAAAAAAAGACTGTAATTGGTAAAATTATCCTAAATTTATCAATAGTTATACTGCTATTATTTAGAATCACCGTAGGGATCAGAAATTAATTCTGCAATCTTATGATATTACTAAGGTGGAAATCCTCCGGTTTGAGCATTTGTCACATTTTGTTTTTCTAGATTACATGAATCAACTTCTTTGTTTCCGCTCGTGGCATAAATAGTACCAGTAGGAATAAGATTAGATTTTATTGCAGGTCCTTTCCAGATACCACCTATTGAATTTGACTTTATGGGAGGACCTTTGTTGATTATGACGTAATAACAAGCTTTAGATGCAATACTATAGTGAGCCATCGCTATCCATTTGCACGACGTGATAGCAGGATTTGAACATGCTTTTACTTGAACCGTATACCCATTTGAACTTACCTTCACTTCGCCTGTTGCAAACACCAATGACGGCTCCATAGATTGAAGTTCAGTTACAACATCCCCAGCATTTGGCAGACCAAACTGGCCATTATCCTGTTGGTAATCTGCATTTGCTTCAATAATTGCATTGCCTATATTAGATACAACGCCCGACCCCCCGTAAGATACATTCCAACTACTTGGAGGAAATTCTAAATACCAAACGATCACTCCCCCAAACAGC
>JAJYVQ010000234.1 GCA_021791915.1 Actinomycetes bacterium
ATTAATTATCGCACCAAAGTCATCGTCGTGAGCTCTCAAGGCTTGAAGTACTTCCCACACTACCTTGTATTTTGTATTATCATTTAAAGCATTTTCTGGTGATTTATCTGCTGGAATGCCAATTGGTAAAATAATATAACCATAGTCTTTACCTTCGGCTTTCCGCATTACCCTACCAACAGACTGAACTACATCTACAACAGAATTACGAGGATTTAGAAACATTACGGCATCGAGGGCAGGAACATCGACACCTTCAGATAAACATCTAACGTTGGTAAGTATTCTGCACGTATTTTCATCCGGTGCTTCATTTTTTAGCCAATCTAATTTTTCATTTCTAACGAGCACATTAAATGTTCCATCAACATGTTCTGCCACACAATTTATTAGTTTCGAATTTCCCACCGAATCATCAACGACTGCAAGTTGGTTAAAGTAGCTCGCAATTTGTTTCGAAGATTTTATGGTTGCACAAAAAGCTACCGCTCTGCGCATCGGATAATCTAAATCTGTAAAAGTAGATCTATCTACACCTACTTTTGAAAGACCGTTCCAGCACCCAACGATTTTAGATGCGTCATCTAGCTTAAGCTCATTTTCATTACTAGCAAGCTGCTGTTGGAATAACTTAGATACATGATTTTCATCTACTGCAAGCACTAAAACCTTGTAATCTGATAACAATCCAGCAGAAACCGCATCACCAAATTTTAATTGGTGGAATACTGGGCCATAAATTGACTTGTCATCCATCGAGCAGAGAAGTATTTCAGCTTCTTCTGCCTTTGACTTACTTGCATCATCATAAATTCTTGGAGTAGCCGTCATATATAAGCGTTTTTCAGCTCGAATGAATTTTTGGTCATGCACTTTTACAAATCCTGATTCATCAGAATCAGCCAACGTAACACCGGTAGTCCTATGAGCTTCGTCGCAAATAACTAGATTAAAGTCTTTGAGGCCTTTATTTTGTGCTTTAGAAATGACATCAATCGATTGATAAGTCCCAAAAATAACTGTAATTGCTTCATCATCTGAACTTGCATTTATTCCATCCAGTAACCTTTCCACACTGGTCGATGCTGGAAACGCAAGATCATATGGACCAATATCTTCATTTTGGGTTCGTTTACCGACTTTAGAATCTGAGCAAACACCAAACATCCTTAATGGAACACTTGATTCACTTGACCATTCCCGAAGTGATTGAGACAGCAAGGATATTGAGGGAACCAAAAAAAGTACATATCCACCTTTAGGCACTAACGCTTCTGCAATTTTAAGAGATGTAAAAGTTTTTCCAGTACCACAAGCCATTATAAGCTTGCCTCGATCATTTTCCTTAAACCCAGCTTTTACTTTTTTAATTGCTTCTAACTGATGAGGACGTATAGTTTTCTGGATTTTCTTATCCATTTTTCCTGGACTAGCTATATCAAATTCTGACCAGTCAATCGGAGAATCATCTAAGTCCTGTACCCTTAATCGAGTAACAGGTATTTGTTGGTTTTCTAGAGCTTCTTCAGCATTTTTAGTCCAGTGATCGGTGGTTGAAATTACCATTCTCGAAGTGAAACCAGCTTTTCCAGATGCCGTAAAAAACGAATCCAGTTCACTTTTATCTAGTTTGTGACTAGGATCATAGAATTTGCACTGTATTGCACATAACCCTTGTCCGTCTCGTTCTTGGGCTACAATATCAATTCCAGTATCGGGTAATTTATTTTTATCAGGCCAATCATTCCATAGCCAGACTTCAGAGTATTTATTCAGATATAGCGGATCAGTTTGAAGGTATTTGACCATTAATTGTTCAAATAATGTTCCTTTATCTCGCTCGTTTGTTGATATAGAGCGTAGATTCTCTAACACATCATTTATTGATTTCAAGTTTTAGCTCCTATTTTGATATTTTCAGCAATATTATTTTCTTTTTTATAATTTCAATTCGATCAATTTTGATCTCCAACCAGAAACTCCAAAATCAAAATGTCTAATGTTGAATTATTCTGATTTTTGAATGAAGTTTACTTTTATACCATTTCGCTTCTACTAAGTCTTTCGTTAAATTCAATTTTGAGTTTTGTTTAAACAACCTTTAGCCTTTCATCCATAATAATTTTAGATAAAATTGAGTGCCAATGGTTGCTCCATTGGATCATCTGTTAGGGGTAACCACTTAAGCAAAATTGGTATGGCTCTAAAATAACGAATGCCTGAATGTATCACTTCCCAACCAGTTTTAGCCTCGTAAGCATCTACAGTAAGTTCTTCTGCGAAACTGCTGTATTTCATGGGCCAAGTAGCCTGATTAGATTGATCGCCCCTGAGTCAATCTGTTCCTGCAATGGCCCAGAGATAATCGTCGATTCCCTATTTTTATTTAAATTTCCTTTTTGCGTTAAATTAGTCATATTTTCATTATTTTCCATTTTCTTCCTTTTTGGAGTCTACGAATAGTCCTACCAGTTCAAAGTACAAAAATACTGGACCAAGCAAGGCATCTAGGGTTCCTCCGATAAGCCGAGCTGGCGAAGCAACTCAGTCCAATTTGATGGTTCCTCTCCGTTCCGCTGTGATTCAGCCCAATACAATAAGTCTCGCCAATCCTCATCAGCTACCTTAGAATAGTATTTTAACTTTTCTAAATTACCTTGCGAAAGTAATAAGATTGCTCTGACAATGCGTTCGTATCCGTCTACTGTTGAAAATTCGCTTCGCTTAGGAAGAAATGCTACAACTTCATCTATATCAGTGTCAATAAACATCTCTCTAATCATATTTCTTAATTCATCAGGCATATCAGAGTTTTGATTTGATTTTTCAGGGGGCACGCAAGTAATTTCCTTCCCAAAAATATCCATATTCATTTTGAAACAGCCCCAAAGTGCAATCTGCGCTCATAACTTGATCGGGCGTCGCCATACCTGTGCCATTTGACCACGACCCAATTGAATCGAAGAAGGTTTTTGTTGATCTAATTCTGAATAATTACTCTGTGGATTCTTAACATTGTTTGTATTAAGGCTCTCATTAAAGCTTTTATCTATTTCT
>JAJYVQ010000235.1 GCA_021791915.1 Actinomycetes bacterium
TAAAATGAGAAAAGTAGTAGCATTAGCCGTAGCCTTACTCATCGGAGTAACTATGTCCTCTTGTTCCTCCTCTTCAGGATCCGAAGCGACAGCGTCTTTACCACCTAACTCATTGGGTGTTTTACACGTGGAGCACTTTTCGGATCCAACTCAGCTTCCAATAATTGTGGATTCTTCAGGGAGACAGGTATTTTTAAGGGGAGTTGCGCTATCGGGATTCGAAGACCAAAACTATACTGGAGCAAAAGGTACTACCCCTCACTATCCCATAGACCCAAGCGACTATAACGGCAAGTGTCCAATTAATAATTCCACAGCTCCAGATCCTCCCGTTTGTGAAGTACAGGCGAATTTGCCTTGGAATGAACAATCTACCAACTATAATTCCGAAAATGATTTGGCGCAAGTCAGACAAGACGGTTTTAATGTTGTCAGATTGACAGTTAATTGGTCTGAGATTGAACCAACCGAAGGTCATTATTCGACAACATTTTTAAGCAGGGTAGCTCAAGTTGTGACTTGGGCTTCACAACAAGGAATCTCGGTTATATTAGATATGCATGAAGACGGGTACTCCAGATTTTTAAATCAGGTTTCAAAAACTAAGGCTCCCAGTGGATGTACTCCATCAACTGGACAAGACGGTGCTCCTAAATGGGCAGTTTTTACCGACAATCAGCCAAGTTGTTCTCTGTATGGGCAAAATGAACTTAATCCTGCAATGGCGGCGGCTCTAACCAATTTTTGGGACAATAAGAAGGTTAAAATTAAAGGCGAAGCTCCCGGATATGGTCTACAGGATCACTATATAGGTGCAGTAGCGTTCTTGGCGAAATATTTTAAAAATAATCCGACCGTTATCGGCTACGAATTGATGAACGAACCCTTGCCCTATGGTAGCGGTGCAATTCCGATTGGAAATCTTTTTACATTTTCTGATAACTATTTGTTTCCGTTCTATCAAAGAATTATAGAGGCTATTACAGGGGTTAGAGACTCAAAAAAAACTTGTCCTACGAATACTCCAGATGGAAATTCAAATGTGGGAATCAGCACTTGTGCTTATCCAAATTTGGGTATAAATACTAAAAAACTTATTTTTTTAGAACCTACTGGCTATAACAACGAGGTAGATTTCGCTCCTCAGTATAGTTATGACTCAGCAACTTCAAATCACTTGCCTCCCCCACTTACTTCTTATTCGAACATAGTATTTTCTCCTCATCAGTATACACACGTCTTTACGCTTGACACCTTCACAAAACCTACAAGTTTTCCTAAACCAGTTGGTTATAATCAGTTGGCCGTAGATGCTTTAAGTAACTATGAGAACGAAGCCTCGACTGGAACGTATCCGCCAAGTTACGACTTTGCATATCAGACTGCAGAAGGAGAAGCTGAAGCCTTACGGGCGGCACTTTTAGTAACAGAGTATGGGGACAGTCCGTCAAATGACAATACAATTTTATCTGGAATGATAAGAGCTCAGTTGGATGCAAATGCAACTGGAATTTTCTGGACATTTAAGGAAGATTGCGGTACCATAAAACAACAGTGCCAAAATGGATGGGGTATTTATGCGTCTCCAAAATTAGGTAGTAATGGGACTTTAGAACAGAATGGACCCTTAAGGGTGTCTCGACTCAAAATTATCGGGGGTCCTTATCCCTATAGAGTGGATGGATCAGTTCAATCCATGGGGTATGATCCAACTAGCGGAAACTTTGTAGCGGTAATTTCTACGACTCATTCGGCCAAAGTTGGAGACTTAAATACTGAAACTGAAATTGAAATTCCAAGCTTATTTAAGTCGTATCAAGTAGCTGTTGTCCCATTGACTCAGGCGGCAGTAAGTGGAGGATATATAAACCAGCCAGGAGGAGGGCGTCTTTTGGTAGTTGCTACAAAAGGTTCGGGTACATATGCGGTAGAAGTTGTATCTCCGACCAATAAAGCTGAAATTAGTTCATTATTTTCCAGGGTAGAAGTTCAGAGTCAAGAACCTTTACCTGTAATTTACGAACCTCAGGCACGACAGATATTAGAAGATTACTTAAATTATCTAGACAACTCTACTTCTACAAATAAGGTATATTATTCTATACTATCGGCACTGTTAAATATTGCAGTAGGGTCTCCTTCAAATGATCCCAACTTAAAGTGAGTTAGATAAAGTAATTTAAAATTAATACAGTTTGGAAACGAAAATTTTTGATTGCATTTAAATTAGTTCTGTTAATACTTTCGTATTAACTTATGGTTTAAAATTATATGTAGCAATTCTTGTATTCTATACTTTGGCTTTATGTCTGGTGCAAAAGTTCGCTCTTTTGCAACAATTCTGTTTTTCTGCAAAATTTTGATTGTTTAAATCCAAATATAGGATAAATAAACCTTGTTTAAGTTTTTCAAATTAAATTAAATGGCTATGAGTTTCAATTTTGAACGAAGAGATTCCGACAGGTCGATATTAATCGATACTTTTGACAGAAGCTTTTTAGGAATACCAAGGTTTAAATTATTTAACGGTCCAACACCGTTGGAGCATTTAGGTAAATTAGCCTCTGGTGCTACTTTGTGGATGAAACGAGATGATTTATTGTCAGTAGGGCTAGGTGGAAATAAAGTCAGAAAACTTGAATTTATTGTCGCAGATGCTCTGACTGTTGGAGCTACGGATGTCGTTACAGTAGGAGCTGAACAGTCAAATCATTTGAGATTGACTTCAGCCTGTTGTGCTAAAGCAGGTCTGAAAAGTCACTTGTTTTTTGCGAGCCCAAGCGGCAAACAATCATCTGGCAATCAAGACTTAGCGAAACTTTTCGGAGGAAAAGTTTATATTGTCAAAGGTGATCTAAAAGCAGCCACAGAAGCCGCCTTGGAATTCACCAATTCTCTAAAGTCTGATCACTTAGTACCCTACTATATCGAACCCGGTGGTTCGGTTCCTTTAGGAGCTCTAGGCTATATGCTTTGTTACTCTGAAATTAGTTTTCAACTGGAAAAACTTGGTATTCAATCAAGCTATATTT
>JAJYVQ010000042.1 GCA_021791915.1 Actinomycetes bacterium
GTCACGCCGGTTGCAAAATGACTTACGACTTCCTTAAATTTATCCGGTGTGATCACTGAGCTTCCGTTGAGCTAAACTGCTATTTTCCTGAGCTGTTATTTTTTCTGAAATGTTATTTTTTCTGAAATGCCGTATATCTTGAGTTAAAGTACAGAGCTTAAAACTGCCGCATGATCGTGAAGATCTATAGTCATTCCCTCGGATGCTGCATATATACTTTTAACTTCTCCGTTGTTCTTTTCTTTTACGGAGTTTAATATCTGATCGATCGTGTCATCAGAATGGTAAGGATCGTGATGAAACAGAGCCAAGGACTTTGCTTTGCCAGCTTTTGCAACAGTTAGCGCATAGTCGTAAGTGCAATGACCCCAATCTATCTTTTCTTCAAATTCCTGTTTGTTGTACTGACCGTCATGAATAAGAAGATCACAGTTATCCACAAGGTCGACAACCGTTTGATCCACGTAACCAGACTCCCAATTTAACGGTCCTTGATGATCGGAGATATACACCACGCTACTGTAGTCTGATTCAATCCTGTATCCCAGTGTCAATCCACCTTGATGAGGAATGGTTCCTACCTTTACCGTAACATTTGAATCAATAATAGTTTCATTACCTACCAACCCGTGCAAACTTATAGAAGCTTTAAGGTCCCATACGCCAACTGGGAAAAAAGGAGGTGACATAAATCTGTGATAAATGTCAATGAGAGAATTGTCTTGCTGAATTGGTCCGAATATTTCAAGGCGAGACTTTTCCCTGTTTGCCTGAGGAAAAAATGGAAGACCCTGAATATGATCCCAATGTAAGTGAGTAACGAAAATTTTTGCATTCAACGGTTTATTTGACCTCTCACCCTTCAACTCAGCATCCAACCCATCCAGATGATCGCCTAGCGGGTGAAGACCCGTGCCCAGATCTAAGATAATCTTAGGTTCGAAGTTGCGGGGTTCCACCAATACACACGAAGTATTTCCACCGTACCTTGAAAAAGCAGGTCCGCTGACTGGGCACGAACCTCTAACCCCAAAAAAAGTAACTTTCATTTAATTTATTTCCTCTAAATAAGTTAGCTAATACAGTTGCGTGAGTAATATGCCAGTCACTCTTAGCGTCATTTTCTGCTATCTTACAGTTTATAGAATTTTTAAAAGACTTTTTTAATATTCTGATTTGACGAAAATTTGTAGGATCAATTTTCCAAAGATTGTCCAATTTATACCAGCTATGCTATTTACTAAGCCGAAAATTATATACTGGAAGTTTTATAGAAAGACACTAGAACGGCGATAGTAAGACAACTTCAACGAAAGTCGTAAAATATGAAAGTAAAGGGTTATAACTGCACATTAGAAGCTATAGAAGCTGGTAGCCAAGGCGGTGATTTGGTAATTTTAATTCACGGATTTCCAGACTCTCCTTCCAACTGGCAAGACGTAATTAATCAATTAGCCAAAGAAGGGTTCAGGGTCGTTGCTCCATGGATTCGTGGTTACTTCCCTTCAGAACTGGCTCCTCCTTATAATATAGGTGCTCTTGGTTTGGACATAATCAAGATAGCCGAAAACTACTCCGCAAACAATCAAACAATACTTGTGGGCCACGATTTTGGGGCGATGGGCACCTACTGCGCTGCAAACTTGAGACCCGACCTGTTTTCTAAAGTAGTTACGATGTCAGTTCCACCCTTTGGCGCAATCTTTGAAGGGTTTCTAACCCCCCAGCAACTTAAAAAAAGCTGGTATATCTTTTTTAATCAGACCTATATAGCTGACATTGTGGTTCCGATGAACGATTTTAACTTTATAGATGAGCTGTGGAAAGATTGGGGACCAAAAAGTCTTTCTGACTATAGCGTCTATTCTACGGAGGCCAAAAAATGTTTCAAAACTCCCGAAAATGTTCAAGCAGCCCTTGCCTACTACCGAAACTTATTTAATCAAACTGACCAACAAGATCCTGAAGTTCAAAAAGCACTAAATGCCTATCAGATACCTGTGAGTCTACCGTGTTTGTATCTTCACGGAGAAAATGACGGCTGTATCGGAAAAGAAGTAGGAGATATTGCAATCAAATATATGAACGAAAGTTCAAGGTATAAAGTAGTTAAAAACGCAGGGCATTTCCTTTATGCAGATAATCAACTAGATACGTTAAATGAAATATTAGAGTGGATAAAAAGCTAAACCACTGTTACGTCAGCTGTTGTGCCAAACATCTTCGGAGTAGGGGCGCTTTCTTTGAGGTGCAAAGTCTTTTTTCCAGACCATTACTTTTCGTCTAAAATAACAGACTTCCTTACCGTCTTGATTGAACCCCTTTGTTTCGACCGTTACAACTCCACGATCATTTTTTGACTTGGATTCGACTTTGTCCAATACTCTAGTTTCAGCATATATAGTGTCTCCATGAAAAGTTGGGAACTTATGTTGTAGCGTTTCCACCTCTAAATTGGCAATTGCTGCACCTGATACATCTGGAACGCTCATTCCTAATACCAGTGAATAAACTAGATTCCCAACCACAACATTTTTCCCTTGAACAGATTCGTTTTGAGCAAACCACTCATTCGTGTGTAGCGGGTGATGATTCATGGTCATCATGCAAAATAGGTGATCGTCAAACTCCGTTATAGTTTTCCCGGGCCAATGCTTATATATATCTCCGAGATTAAAATCTTCAAAATATCTTCCAAATGGTCTTTCAAAAATTGTCATATAACTATAGTTGCATAATTTTTTGGCATTACCGTTCAAATTTTCAAATTTATAATTTAACAATGTTTAAATTGGTCAATCCACGACATGAGCCAAATGTCATCTCAATACATTCTTCACCTTGAAACTATCAAAACTCGACCAGTATGCCATGCCAATATACTGATTCAATTTGGCAATGTTTACATATTTAGTGCCAGTAGTATTGACTGCCATCAGTCTTCCGTAACCTTCATTTGAATTGATATCAAATGCAACCCAGTTGTTGTTGGGAGAAAAAGATAGATTTTCAGGATAGTTACAACTTTCTATTGCCTTACAAGAATAAAGGTTGTATATACGACCGCTACTTCTGCTCCAAAGCATGACTGATCTATTCATTGAATAAGCAATTTCGGAACCGTTGTATGACCAATCCAAACCCTCTTCGGGCCAACAAGTCATACTTAAATTACACGTTTCCACTGTTTGAGATTTTAAAGTTTTCATATTTAATACCTTTAAAGTCATTGTCCCGATTTCAATATGTTGAGAATTGGCTGTACCTATTATTTGTAAATATGCGACCATATTAGAGTTGGGTGAAGGTGTCGGATCCATCATGCCTACGCAATGTAGTATTCCACTACAAGAAATGAGTAACCTTTCATTTAATGGGCTCCGATAGTTTCTATAATATGCTGTCTCCTGACACTTACCTGTACTGCTATAACTTAGCTTATCGTAGAACAAATTATTACCAAAATTATCTATTGAGGGATCTAAATAGTTTTCTGAGTTTGAAGCAAAAATTGAACTATTCGCTCCCATTTCAGATTGTCGGTACCAAGTTAATGCACCAACAGTCTGACCATCTAGACATGGAAAGTTTGTATTTGGTGAATCTATGACAACAACTTCATTCGACTGACTACTTAGATTAAAGGTATCTCCTGGTATAAGGTACTCCGGTGTAGCATTGTTTTGGTTTAGTCCGTTTGCAGAATAAATGTCATATCCATTAAAATTCGAGTTATATCGATAGTATCCGATATAAGAAAATTGATCTCCGAGGCTATCTAATCCTACTTTAGTAAGTTGAGTTTGTAGTTGAACCATTACCAATCCCACAACTACTACCACCATGAGTATAAATGAAGATATGCCTACTCTTAGCTTACCTTTACTAAATAATCTATTTACTTTCAGTGGTGTATTTAATAAGAGCTTAGGCGCTGCCGAAGGTTGAAAACTACCATCTGTATCTATACTCTCTGATATTTTTTCGAGAAATTTTTTCATCTTTTTTTGCCTTTTTTTGACAAGCGGATGAGTTGAGAAAAATAACCTATTAAAAATTCCGATTTTTTTACTATTACTTTTCGTTAAATAGTCCAAGAGATCTGACAAAGGCAAATATTCGCCCATTACTCTTACTGCAAACAAATCAGCTTTGTATTCGCTACGTCTTCTATAATATCTATAAATGACCAAATAAAGACTTCCTAAAATAACGTTAAGAATTACTGCAAGAGGAAATTCAAGGACGTTAGAATTAGCCGTAGTTCCAGTTAGTATTGAAGCCCAATTCATCGCTAGAAGCCACCTGACAGCTAAAACGGTCCCGATTATGCCAATCAAAGTCATAAGCCAATAGATGAGCAAATCTTTGTACTTAAAATGTGCAATCTCGTGAAGAACTCCAGCTTTGAGCCATGGTCCCGGAACGTTATCTAATTTATTATAAAATATTCTCATCGAACTTATTCCCGTACATGCTAAACGCGGCAAGGATGCATCTGGCGATTCCTCTTTCCCACTGAAATTTTTCCTGGCTACAGAGTCTAAATTAATTTTTATAAGGTTATCCAGTTCTGAAATTACCGCTAAAATCGCATGATGAGTTTCGTCTTCAACATCGCCACTGCCTCCATCTGCCTGGCGTTTAATTTCTCTTAATCGCAACCTCATACTCGTAATAGTGATTAGCGCAGCCAATATCATAACCGTTTCTATAAAATAAGTTTTAGAATAAGCTTCACTTATTAGTTCTAAAAATACGGTAACCAGCAACCAAACGGAAAGATCGGTTGGATTACGAATTGATAAAAGAACTGTTCTATTTTCTTTCCCGTATCGCTTTTTAATTGACCTAGATAACTTTCTAGCGTATATGAAAATTGGTATTTCAAATAAGGTCAGTAAAATGAAAAATAGGACCAACGATATGTATGCATAACTCGAATTAAGTGTTAATTCGTTTAGGAAAGGGGTAAATAAATTGAACTTTAAGACACACAGACACAAGATAGCCCACAAAGCGGTCAAGATAGTAGGGATTACCTTGGTGTAAATATCTAACTTTTGATAATTATATCTTTCCAATTTCTGCAATCATTTAAATTCATACCAAATATATTTAATTTTTTTGATAAGTGACCCGATTCTTTAATATTCATGACATTTAAATGAGTGTCACAACAAATTTACAGTCAGATAATCACCAGTGCCATTTTTTCCAAAATTTACTTATTCCACTACTAAATTAATCAGTTACACAGACTGATTATTAAAACATTTAATTAGCGAATTTAAAGTTAGCAAATTAAGATATCTTGTGACGACAAAGATCATTATTTACTTAAGCGCACTTAGAACTTCAATAACCTCATTTACGTGCTTATCCATACTGAACTCAGAGTGTATCATGCCGGCAATTTTGCGGTCTGAACTAATGACAAAAGTAATACGCTTGGAAAATAACGGTCCCGGTCTTTTGACGCCGTACATTTTGGCAACTTTTTTATCTGTATCAGCCAACAATGGATAACCGAGATTGTATTTAACTGAAAATTTCTTTTGAACTTCTTCGCTATCAGCACTAATTCCAATTCTTATTGCGCCAAGTTTAGTCAAGTCCTCAGAGGCATCCCGAAACGAACAGTTTTCTTTTGTACAACCTGGAGTAAATGCCTTTGGATAAAATATTAATACTACAGGACCTTTTTTTAACTCTTCATATAAAGTAATGTCCTGACCTGAGTCACTTTTAAGTGTAAAGTCCGGCGCCTGATCTCCTATGTTCATAATTACCTTTTATTGTTTAAATCAAATACTTCTAAAGCCGATAATTCCTAATTACAAAACCCAAGTATTATAAATATCCTAGTTGCAGATCTACATTCAAATCCAAATCTTAATTATAAAATTGAATTTATCTTATCGATACTTTTAATGGTAGATTAATGTTACATCCTAATTTTAAATCTTGGAATTATTTAGCTTGGTATTTAAATTAATGATCCAATTTTCCCGTAGCATATTTCCCCTGGCATATTAATCCTGGCATTTTAATATTTATTGGGAACAATTAAAGTGGCGGCAATTATATTGTAAGCTGGCGGGGAAGGGCTCGAACCTTCAACCTCTTGAACCAAAATCAAGCATTCTACCATTGAACTACCCGCCAATAAAAAAAGCCATTTATTCATATATATTTGAATAGATATAACAATTCATCTACATTTTAAAAGACTGTTATAAAATCTAAAGTACTACAAGGCTATGGCCCTACAAAACTATATTTAAACAAATTCAATTCTAGTTTAATTTTCAATAATGAATCTTCATTAGATTTAAGTAATATAAAACCAACAACAAAAATACTGATGCAGCCTGTTGGGATATTCTCTCAGATAAACCTCAAGTAGTTAGCTTACCTAGATAATCCACGAAGACTTAATTTTGTCAATACGCCGTCGGAAAACATACTAACCTATATATCTGACATGGGATCATTAATTAAAAAACGACGCAAGAGAATGCGCAAGAAAAAACATAAGAAGATGCTGAAAGCTACCCGTTGGAAAAGGCGCGCTGCTGGTAAGTAGACTGAGTTTGATTCTCTTTAAGAGATTTATTGTAAAAAATTACTGCATTAACGGTAACGAAATTTATTACAACAATATCAAAAGCAATATTACCGAAAGTCGCATACTAAATTAAACAGTTTGCTAGCTTAGTTTACGCCTTAAGTCAATTGGAGTTTTAAGCTATTAATAGCAAATTGAGTGAGCTTTAATAACCTTTATATCTCCGACTTCGCATTCATAAGTGCCTTCTTCAATTTTATATTTTAAACTGTCATCGACTTCGTAGTATAGAGTCGAACCACTTCCAGCAAGATTCGGTGTTACCTTAAATTTCAACTCAATAAAGTTAACTACTGATTCCAGTCTTGGATCCACTCTGAGGGCGGGCTCAAATAAGTCATTTAAAGCTTTTTCATCAGAAGAACCAATCAAATCGAAATTTTTATAAACATCTCTTGTCGAAACACCAAACGGAAGAATAAATAAAATAAAGTCTTTACTCTCAAAACTCATCGGTAATATTTTTTCACCAACTCCTAATACTTTGGCATACCCTCCATGAATACAAAATGGCACGTCAGCACCAAGTTTCAATGCAATTTCGGAGTAATCTGAAACTAAATCATTTGCAGAATTTCTTACTTTAGGATTTGAGGACTCCAAAGCCCAACGAATTAGTGCACCTGCGTCTGCAGATCCACCTCCCAAACCACCCTGGGCTGGTATGTTCTTTACTAGTCGCACCGACTTTTCGACGTTTAATAGTTGCAAAGTCTTTGATACCAAATTATCTTCAGGGACTTGGCTTTTATACTCACCTTCTACTATGAAACTGTTACCGTCAGAAATTACCAATTCGTCGTAAAGGTCAATCGATATCATTGTGGCATCAATAGGATGGTAGTTTTTAAATCGCCCGATTTCAATAAGAGGTAGAACCTTTAGACTTAAGGTAAGTTTGGCGAAAGCTTTTATAATTTCCATCAAAGTTAGCCGATATTTCAATTAAAAATGGTAGTTTCCATCGAGTTATGAGGATACGTTGAATTTCTTGAATTATATAACCTAATAAAATCCGATACGGTTAAATTTTCTGCCCGCAACGTCGGATCTATCCTAGCTATTTTAAATTGCCCAGAAGATACAGAATTAAAGAGATTATTCTTAAGCATTTTTCGTCGATTCACAAAGGCTTCATCAATAAGATTAAACAGTTCTTGAATATTATTAGGTTGTAACTCTTTGTTTTCTTTACGCTGGATTCTGACTACAGTCGAGTTAACTTTTGGTGCGGGATAAAAGACATGAGGTGGAACGTTCATTAATTTGTCGACAGTTGCCAAATAGTTCAATTTTATAGTAACACTTCCGTACGACTTGGTAGATGGTTTTGCAGTAAACCGGTCAGCAACTTCACTTTGTACCATTACAATGTAAGACCTGATCTTGGACACTTTGGTTATCAAACCTATAATCAGAGGAGTTGCGACGTTATAGGGAAGATTTGAGATTAATGTCCAATTTTCACAAGTCGGATCAGATTCGGTTAGCAGAAAACTCATATCCAATTTAAGGGCATCTTCATTGACTATTCTTACATTATCGTTAAATGGTCTTTCAGAAAGATATTTAAATAATCTCCTGTCCTTTTCAATCCCAACTACTAGCTTCGCTGATTCGGAAAGCTGAGAAGTCAAAATCCCTAAACCACATCCAACTTCGACTACATTAGAGTCAAAATTAACGTCAGAAAGTCGTACAATCTTTCTAGCAATATTCTGGTCAAATAAAAAATTTTGACCTAGTGCTTTACTCGGTACTATACCAAATTCATCCAACAATAGTTTCGGATTACCCTTTGCCATTTAGCTTATCTTGAAAGTAGCTACGGTCGTTTCGTAAGTACTACTGGCAATCTCATCTGTTGTTATATTTTTTAGCACAGCTATTTTTTTTGCAACTTCAGTTACATTTTTAGGTTGATTTGGCTTCCCTCGATAAGGCTCTGGTGCTAAAAAGGGTGAATCTGTTTCTATTAAAAGCTTATCTAAAGGACACGCTTGTGCGGCTTGCTGAAGTTCAATTGACTTTTTAAAAGTTACAATTCCCGAAAACGACACCACAAAATTACGACGAATACATTCTTCTAACTCTGTTGGCCCTCCTGTAAAACAGTGAATTACCACACTAAAACCATTAAGACTGGAACCATTAAGACTGGAACCATTAAGACTGGAACCATTAAGACTGGAATCATTAAGACTGGAACCATGAGGACCTGAATCAGAAATACACTGATCCAATATTTCAAAAGTGTCTTCCCATGCATCCCGAGTATGAACAACAAGAGTCAAACCAAACTGCTTGGCTAATTCAATTTGAGATTTAAATACCGATTTTTGAACCTCTTTTGGAGATAAATTGTAATAATAGTCCAAACCGCACTCACCTATAGCAACCAATAACTCGGGATACTCATTTTTAGCTAGTTCCAACAAATTAACAAAGCCATCCAAGGAATCTTTAGCATCATGTGGGTGCAATCCAACGCTACAGCCAATATCGAGCTCCTGAAATTTATTTTTAAGCTCGCTTGCTACTTCTAAAGTCTTTTTTGAGGTTGTCAATGAAGTTCCAACAATTATAAAACCTGTAACTCCATTTAAAGCAGCATCTTCAATTATTTTTTCAGGATTTGGCTCATCGTATAGATGACAGTGCGAGTCAAACAGATTCATTTAAATTTTTTCAATGGACAACAGACTAACTTTCAATTTAACAACAGCACCACTTAAAAGTCTTGAAAAAACCAGACTCTTTATATTACAACCGATTAACTCCATTTTATAGGACCTAACAGCAGATTCTCTACAATAAACAACAGTTAAATTAACTTAGGTTAATTAAGATCCAGAACTTCAGCTTACTGTAAATACCAACCAGATAAAACTTGTAAAAATAACTTCAATAACATGATTTTTTACTAGCTATTATTTTTGAATCTTCGTTAATCTTGTCAGTTTTTAAACTCAGGATTTCAAGCCTCAAGCAATTTAAATATACCCGTAAATTTGCTTAAATCACCAACTTAAGTTTCCCAAACTTAAAATTCAAGTTAGCTACTTGATCCTAGCAAACAACGGGACATCTTTGATGACCGGCACTCCGCCTAAATATTGTCCCCATCTAATCTCCTCATTAAAATCAACATTTTTTAAGTCGATCTTTAGACCAATTCTTCTTAACATATCACAAGCTGCAGTTGGCATAACAGGACTTATTAATATAGAAACTATTCTGAGTACTTCCAACGAATCACCCATGATAGCGTTTATCCTATCGCCTGGTTCCAATTTCCAGGGCTCATATTTTTCCAAATAAAAGTTTGTTCTTTTAATCATATTCCATACCGCTTCTAAGGCGTCTGCGGGAGCAAAATTATTCCATGATAATACGGCAGCTTCAACTGCGTCTTCAACATCTTGTTTCAATTCTGAATCTGATGAACACTTCGGCGATATCCCGTCGCACTTTGAATGGACGACTGCTACCACTCGAGATAACAAATTGCCCAGATTGTTTGCCAGATCAGAATTATTTCTTCGTTTTAGCTCTTCGTAGCTGAATTCGCTATCTGGACCAAAAGGAGAACCCTTTATGAGTAGATACCTGAACTGGTCCAATCCAAACTCATCTACAAGCTCAGAAGGATCAATTTTATTTAGGCCAGATTTTGACATTTTTTCACCCTTGACAAGAAGCCATCCGTGAACTAATATTTTGCTCGGAGGGTCAATTCCTGCTGCCATACACATTGCTGGCCACCACACGCAGTGAAATCTCGTAATTTCCTTTCCAATCAAATGTACCGTATTCGGCCAAAAATTAGAAAATCTACTACTATCACTTTCGTAACCGAGTGCTGTTACATAGTTAATGAGAGCTTCAAACCAGACATAAAACACCTGAGTTTCATCCCAAGGAACACTTATTCCCCAGTCAAATGAAGATCGTGTTATCGAAATATCCTTTAACCCAGACTTGATAAAGGAAAATGCCTCATTATATTTTGTCTCCGGTTCGATCCATTTCGGGTTCTCGCTGTAATATTTGATTAGTCTGTCTTCAAATTCCGAAAGTTTGAAAAAATAGTTGTCTTCTTTAACAGATTCAAGTTTACGTTTGTGAATTGGACAGAGGCCGTTTTCGGATTCCGCTTCAGTATAATTTGATTCACAAGAAATACAGTAAAGCCCCTCCCATGTGTCTTTTACTATGTAACCAGAATCATAAATTTTTTTGGTAAATGCTTTCACTGCCTTAATATGTCTTTCGTCTGTAGTACGAATAAAATCATCATATTGAATTAATAGCTTGGCCCATACATCCTTAAAGCGTTGAGACGTTACATCCGTAAGAGCTTGTGGGTCAACCCCCTGTTTTTCTGCTGCTTCAGCGATTTTAAGACCATGCTCGTCAGTTCCAGTCAGAAAAAACACTTCATCTCCCATAAGGCGGTGCCACCTTGCAAACACATCGGCGTGTAGGGTGGTATATGCGTGTCCAACATGTGGTGCATCGTTAACATAATAAATGGGGGTTGTTACACAAAAACTTTTCACATATAATAGGCTATTACTATGGAAGACTATATACGTGCAGCTGGAGGAATTATTTATAAAAAATCAACTTTTGTAAATTTTGACAATCTTGACTTGAGCATCAACGAATGTGAAATAATAATCATTCATCGTCCAAAATATGAAGACTGGTCACTTCCAAAAGGAAAAGCCGAATACGGTGAATCTTACTTAGACTGTGCCATAAGGGAAGTAGAAGAAGAAACGGGACTGTACTGTAGCGTCGAAAGTGAACTTACAGATGTCACATATATAGACCGGGGCGGTAACGACAAGTTAGTGAAATACTATGTAATGACCGAAGTTGGTTCTGAAACCGAAAACCCTCATCCTTCTATAGTTGCTTTCGGTGAAGTTGATGTTGTCAGTTGGACAAAGATATCTAATACATACGACATTCTAACTTATGACAGAGACCGGGAAGTCGTAGATAAGTTTAAAAAATACTTGGAAATGAAAAGTAAATAAGATACTCTTATTGAACCGTTCTACAAATATCTTACCTATAAGCTTCAGGAAACCTGACTTTGAATTTTAAGGATTCGATAGAGATGATTTTTTTTTAGATTCAACTGTTTACTCACGTAAACTAGCGAATCTTTTGAATCCATTCCAGACTCCAAGCACTTTTTGTATAGTGTAATAGCATCTTCGTCATTGATTAACTCAGCTTTTGTGTTTGGAGAGATCAGAATAACATACTCCCCTTTAATTACTGTTTTTTGCAACTCCTCATTAATTTTGGATGCGGTATCGACTAATACCGATTCGTTTAACTTTGTGAGCTCTTTAACTATACAAATTTTGCGGTTATGATCAACCATTTGCGTGACTATTTTTATGGTATCTTCCAGCCTATAAGGGGATTCGAAGAAAACGGTCGTACAGTCCATATTCGTTATCTTTTCAAGCACTTTTTGCTTTTCAGCTAACTTCTTTGGTAAAAAACCCTGAAAATAAAATCTCTCAGTATTAAACCCACTGACTGTCAATGCAGATATTACAGATGACGGTCCTGGTACTGATATTACTCTGTAGCCGAATTCTAGAATTTTAGAAACTGTAAAATTCCCGGGATCGCTGATTAATGGAGTTCCAGCATCAACTACTAAAGAAACGGTTTTTTCGTCTTTTAAATCAGATATAATCTCGTCTATTCTAGAAGCCTCGTTGATCTTGTTTATGCTTACCAGTTTTTTTCCAGTCGTTGAAATCTTCAAGTGAGACAATAATTTACGGGTAACTCTAGTATCTTCACAATAGAGCACTTCGCTATCAGACAAAACTTCAATTGCTCTTAGGGTAATATCTTTCAAATTCCCTATTGGGGTTGATACTATATTTAAAACTGCCATTTAACTAAAGCTAATCTTAGTTGATTGTTTAATCTTTAAGCTCTATCTTGCATCCCTGTTTAAGCGACCATCTAAAGAAAGCTCCAGCCTGTGCTTCAATAACTATATGTGCTTTTAAAACTGGCATTACGACTCTATATGGTTTCAACTGATAGACCTTTATGACTTGACCAGACTTGTCAACAAAAGCTACATCGATAGGGAACTTCATCCCAAAAGTATGGACAGATTTAACCCGTTTAAATATCGCTGCTCCATCATATTTGTCTTTGCCCAAAAGTCCGACGGATTTTTTTAGAACTCCGTTAAAATCTTCAGTTGAAGCTACAGGATTTGAATCCACCAATAACCAAGCCATTTTTACCTCTGTGGTAAATTTTAAACGTTAAATCTAATTTCTAAGACATCCCCGTCTTTAACCACGTAATCCTTTCCTTCGAGTCTGACTTTACCTTCTGACTTTGCTTTTGTCCAAGATCCTATTTCAAGCAATGTTTTGTAATCAATTACCTCAGCTCTTATAAACCCTCTCTGTAAATCAGAATGGATCACACCCGCACAAACTGGGGCTGTCGACCCAGCTCTGAATGTCCAAGCACGGGATTCTTTATCTCCTGTAGTAAAAAACGTATTCAAATTAAGCGCTTCATGAGCCGCCTTAGCAACTTTTGGCAAAACTCCAGATCCTAAACCCAACCCTTCTAACATTTCGGCTCTTTCTTCTCTGGGAAGTTGTGCTGCTTCTGCTTCCAGCTGAACACAGACTACAATTGGCTCTACGGATTCTTGCAGATGCGAACTGATTTTTTGAGCAATTTGGCTTTCTTCGCCTATCTGATTTTCTGAAATGTTAATTACAGCAAAAACAGGCTTATTGGTCAATAAAAAAGCTTCTTTTAAATTGGCTCTGACGTCATCATTTAAGTTTGACCTATAAATCGGTATGCCTTCGGAGAGAGTTGGCAAAGCCTGCTCAAGAGCCTCTAAATAAATCTTCGAGTTTGGATCACTTTTGGATGGGTTTTTGGAGGCTTTCTTGCGTTTTGAAACCAAATTCTCTACAGCATTGAGATCAGCTAAAACGAGCTCCATCTCAAGTTCTTCCAACTGCGAAGATATATCTGCGCTACCTGGTATGGAATCGTCAACGAATGATCTTAAAACAATACCCAAGGCATCCACTTCCCGAACACCAGCTAAAAATTTGTTTCCCATCCCTTCGCCGGCGTTTGCACCAGCACTCAGGCCCGCAATGTCGACAACTTCTACTACTGTATAAACTGTCTTTTTTGAAGAACTAAGTTGTGACAAGAGATCTAAACGAAAATCGGGGACTTCAGCTGTTGCCTTGTGAGATGCGGTCGTCGTATAAGGATGTTGAGCAACTGGAGAACTCTGGTTGGTGAGCGCATTAAATAGCGACGATTTCCCTGAGTTCGGCTGACCTATTAAACCTACTTGTTCCACGACTAACTAATTTTAGCCGTGAAAGTTCAAACAAAATATCAACTAAGAAAATTCAACCACTTAAAGACTCAAACTAAGCCAGTGACATAAATCTAGTTAGTGACATAAACCAAGCCAGTGACATAAATCTAGTTAGTGACATAAATCTAGTTAGATTTTAAAAAAGTAAGAATATTCATCAGCTTGCTAATTAGAACTGTCGAAGACTTCGTCTCAGGTTAAACGTATTAAATTTGTCTCACTTTAACCGTTTTTTGTTCAGTACTTTTCTGCTACAATGGAAACTATGTCTAAACGCACCTTAAAAAGGAAACTTCGCGCAAAGAAAAAAGCAAATCACGGTAAAAAGCCGAACTGTGGCAGGGGATAAATTTTTAAAATCCGTATTAACGATTACACTTGAAAAACCGTATATTCCTTCAGCTCATTTAGTTCTTTTTTAATATTGCAAAATTAATCAGGATTCGGTTTAAGGTTCCCAGAAAATCAAAAGATTTCAGATCTTATCAGTTTTGTTTCCTTTTAAAACACTGGAAAGCAACGTAGGTCTGTCGGTTATAATACCATCAACACCAAGATCTATCAACTCTTGCATTTGAGCCTCTTCGTTAATTGTCCATACGTGAACAGCCACATTACAGCTGTGAGCTTTTTGGATAAAACTTTCAGTTACGAGTTGGGTCTCGTTGAAATAGTAAGGGACTTGGAGAGCCACATAGTCCAATTCACTCAATAACGGATCGCTTGCTTCAGCAAAAAAGAACTCAGAAGTAGCCGAAGTCCCCGCAGAAATATAAAATTCTGGAGCGAGCTCTTTAAACTTTCGGGTAGCACCATCTAAAAAGGATGCAACTATCACCCGGTTTGAACATTTAAACTTCCTTAATTTTTCAGCAAGTATTTCTTCGTAAGGCTTAACGTCAGGACTCGTTCTTTTAATGTCAAAGTTAAAAATCATATCTTTGAACTCTGACAATATCTCTTCTATCGTGGCAATTCTGAAACTGTTGTCGGATTTGGCCAAACCACGATAAATATATTCGTCGTCAGTAAGATCTCTGCTTTCAGATTTAAACGGACTAAACCAATAAGCGTTATCAAACTGTTTTAACTCCTCTAGAGTGAAATCTGCAATTTGGCCTCTACCATCCGTGGTGCGATCTATAGTTGGATCGTGACACACGACAATATGTCCGTCTTTAGTTCCGTGTACATCAAGTTCGATAGCATCAGCTCCGTTCTCGATAGCCCTTTGGATTGCATGCAAAGTGGAAGAAGGCTCTTCAAGTGATCCTCCTTGATGAGCATAAGCAAGTATTCTTCTTTTCAGCCATACATTAGATGCGTCCATTTTTTATATATCTTATTTGCTATTTAATTAAAGTGGGACAAAGTTAATATAAATATAACAGTTATCAATCAACTCGTATTATACCTCAAATCCGGCTTGTTTTACCAACAACTCAGGGTTTGATGCTGGTCTCGGACCTATATGCTCTATAACTTCTTTAGCTAGAAGTGTACCAAGTTCAAGGCTCTTTGAGATTGCATATCCTCGCAAGCATCCAAAAATAACACCTGAAGCAAATATATCTCCAGCTCCAGTAGTGTCGACAACGTCTACGGTGTCAATTGCAGGACAGTAACATACTTTATTGTCATATATGCAGTAGGAACCTTTAGAGCCGTTTGTTATTACGGCCAACTGTCTTTTATCTGAAAAATATTCAACTATTTTTGGAAGTTCATCGTATCCACAAAGAATCTGTGCCTCGCTAAGATTTCCAAACAACAGAGTTATTTTTCTATCTTCAATAAGTTCTGCAATTAGGTCCTTATATCTTTCAACCACAAATGGATCTGACAATGACAGGCTGACGATAGTTCCTGTAATATTTGCAATATCTACGGACTTCATCAAAACTCCCGCTCCGTTTTTAGAATCAAATAGGTAGCCTTCCAAATACAGCAATTGAGATTGTGAAATATCCAAATTATCAATATCCTGCAAGTCAAAATATGAGGATGCACCAAGATAGGTGAGCATAGTGCGGTCTTTATCTGGGGTTATAAAGACATTGCATCTGCCTGTAGCCAGATCAGGAATAGCTTCCAAGGAACTAGTTTCTATGGTTAAAATTTCGTCTACTTCTTTTGGTTCAAAAAAGCAAGTTACTGACGAGTCCCTCAAGCCATTTACGTACAGATTTCCCAGCTCATCATTTAAAACCGTTCCTAGAAATCCTACTCTAAGCCCCAACTTTGCCAAAGTATAAGTTGTATTTCCCGCCGATCCTCCAGAAGTCCTTGTAATTTCCAGATCGCTGTTAGCGGTTATAAGTTTAGAAACAAATTCTTCTCCGATCTTTGGAGAATCCGCCAACTGCATGGTACCTTTAGAGTTAGTTATTAAAGAAAGTTGCTCATCGGTTGTATTTATCATTATGTCCACCACCGCATGACCGACCGAAATAACGTCAAATGTTTTGGTGTCAGGTGGCGAAATTTCAAAGGGCCAATGTTCGTCCTTGCTGAGGGTTTCAATATCCCATTTACTCATTTCGATTTCAGATTGGTTTGACATGATCTAAATAATTTAGTTCATTTACAACACATCAAGATGACAGGTCAAAATTTAATCGATAATCTTGATACATTTTGATAGACCTATTCGATCTAACTTAGAGAACTTGGCCCGATAAAGTCAGATAAGTTACTAAAAAATATCCAGTAGTTATTACACTAACAATTTTGTAAGGATTTAAAACCTTAGGTAAATAGGTAGACATTTTTAGCCTCGTAGTTATGATTTTAAACAGTTTGCACTTCACGGTTCGTTTTAATTAATTCAAAGTAACTGGATTGTTGGCACAACTGGATTTAAAGTTTTGAATTTTATTCACTTGTCGGAACTGACTAATATTGAATAGTATGCAAAATGAATCACATGAAACACCAAATGTAGCAGAATACCGTCTGGACGAAGAAGTAATACCCATAAGTTATAACTTATATTTGGTTCCTGATCTATTAAATGCGACTTTTAAAGGGAAGGTTTTAATAGCCCTCGAC
>JAJYVQ010000236.1 GCA_021791915.1 Actinomycetes bacterium
TTTCAATTAATTATTTTGCATTTAATTATTTTGCATTTAATTATTTTGCATTTAATTATTTTGCAATGAATAATAGTAATATTCAGATGAATCGAACTTATTAGTTTTTGCTTGATTGTGTTAGTTGGATCTGACCATCGTTGAGTGGATACCTTTTGTAACATAAATACTAAATAGCCAATTTATTACGTAATAAACTTGAGTTTAACTTTTTTTAATATATTTATAACATATTGAGTTTAAAAGATGACCTGGTTTAGCTCTCAAAATCCATATGAGTTAGTCTTAAGTAAAACCCACGGGATTAAACCGGTGGGTTTAGTCTACGGCAACTGTTACTTTGGTCACTACTATCCATTCGTAAACTATAATGCCAATGGATTTATAAAAGCCTTAGACAATCTCACCAATCAAGCACAATCGTTGGGAGCTCATCTCATTACAAATGTCAGGCTTTCTTTGCACAAATTTCACAACAAAAGATACAAAGCCTTTGACTATACTATGACTGGCACCGCATTGAAGATAGAAAATTACAGCGAGGTGAAGCAACCATTAATAACCACATTGTCAGTTATTGAAATAGTTAGACTTATTGAGGCTAACTTTTACCCTATATCCATACTGATATTTTCAGATTTAAACTGGGTGACGGGTTATACAATCCCCTCCAGCGCTTCAGGTTTTGGCAATACAGAATCCGTCAAACTTAATAAGCAAATCGAAGATCTTAAGTCAAAGTGCAACGACTTTTTAAAATTAAAGGCAAAAGAGCACAACGGAAAATACGTAATAGGCAAACAGGACCACTTAAACTTTATCTCTGCCGGTCTAAAAGCTCAGTATCCTAGGTTTAAACCATCAGACATAAATATGGATGGCGCTTTGGGGGTATCTGGTTACTTTTTAATAATGTCATCAATCGCAAGTGTAGTGGGCCGAATTAAAAATGCAACCGGTAATAAGCTTGATATAAAATCAGTATTAGATTTGTCGTCAGAAACTCCATTTAAAACGGGAATATCCAATATGAACAATCCATCAATATTTGAGAAGATACTTGCTGAAAATGACTGAATCCGATAAAAGTTTGTTTGAAAATGTCTTGCAATCACATTACGTAAGCCAAGATAGCAATTCAAAAATAGATAGAGATCCTATCGTATCGGATTTGACAGCCGACGAACTAATCTTAACTGAAAATTTTGGTTTTGAGCCACTGTCTACTGTCACAGGTACGTCAGTATTTCATATTAACCAACAACTTTTAAACAGCACAAGCCACTATCTTGAAAATTCTTCTAACGGTTACCTTTCAGGTTTTAAACTTGCACTCAGCCGCATAAAAAAACAAGCAGAAAACCTAAATGCCCACGGTATTATTGGGTTGAAATTTGATATTATTCCCGTACCGACGGGAACTACAACATTTGCTTTCATGGCAACAGGTACTGCGGTTAACATGAATGCGGACAACATACTTTATAGATTTGCAAGCCCTTCGATGTTTATGACTACGATGTCAGCACAAGAACTATTTCAGTTGGCTGCACTTGGTTACCGACCTGTTACGGTAGTTTACGGAGCTGCTGTTTATAGACTCCAAAACACGGATATTAAAGCAAAACTTTCGAAGAGCATATCAAGTTTTGAAATGGAGATATATGGCGAAGCTTACAAGCTTTGCAAACAAAAAGTAATGTCAGAAATAGATGCAGCCGTAACAGAAAGCGAATCAGACGGTGCAATAGGTTTGACTTTTGACATCAACACCAATAGAAGCCATATTACCCTCACTGCGATCACGATAGTTGCCATCGGTTCTGCTATAAAGGAGTTTAAAAAGCCAACATCTTCAGAAAATTTTGACAAACCTACGCTGGTAGTTTCACTCAATAAAGAATACGATTAATTGGACTATCAATAGCTAGGACCAACAGCTGAAATACTTATAATTGATTATGCTAGGTTAATAGTCGATTTAAGCTAGGTGTTTCGGGCTTTTACTATGAAGCCCGTGTGAGCTGTCATTCTATGGTCGGGTCTTACACTTTTAGTCGTTACGTTCCACGTTCGTTCAAACGTTTCTGTAGTTTCAATATAGTCAAATCCAAAATTTCTTAGTACTTCAGTTAGTATAGACACCTGATTGATGGTCGGTAGATAACACAGTAGGATGCCCCCGCATTTTAGGGCATTCTTCGCATGTGAAACTGCTCGTTGTGGTTCTGGTAAATCTAAAATTATTCTGTCTAAACCAGCCTCATCTATACCTTCGTAAATATCTCTGTGTTTTAAAATATAGTTATTCCTTTTCCCTAAATTTGATTCGACGTTAGCTAATGCAATTTTGAGAAAATCCTCTCGTATCTCATAGCCAGTTAGCTTCACGTTAAGTCTTAGAAGTGCCATAGATAGAGCACCCGAACCTACTCCAGATTCAACTACTGTGATATCGGGTCTGATATCAGCTGCCATTAGTATCTTGCCGATATCTTTGGGATAAATAACCTGTGCCCCTCTAGGCATTTTTAAAATAATATCTTCTAAGGTAGGATGAAAACAAATCAGCTTGTATCCCATCGGAGTAGAGACATTTAGACCTTCTTTTTGTCCAATAATTAGATCGTGATCTACAACCCCACCATGTGAATGGAATTTTCCACCGATTTCTAAAGTAATTAAAAATATCCTTTTCTTAGAATCGATCAGAACAACTTTATCTTTAGGTTTAAAGTTATCGTCAAAATTCGCAGATTGCATCTGAAATCACAGCAAATCGCTAAACACAATATTGTTTATTTCAATCGGCTTTTGGACTGAAAAATCTCAATTGTGTCGCCAGGACGTAACTTGTAGCTCTTTATTTCGCCAGATTTATAATTTCTTAATTTTTTTACAACGAACAGAGCCACGGAAAGAACTATTAAATTCCTGTTTTGATTCTCGATTCCCTTTTTAAACAAGGAC
>JAJYVQ010000237.1 GCA_021791915.1 Actinomycetes bacterium
GATTATTGACAAATTCTTATGCTTAAAGCTAGACAGTAGAACTAGACAATAGAATCAGACAGCAACAAGATACTCCACGAAAGAATAGTTTTTAAAATTGAAACTGACTTTTTTTAATCAAAAACGTCTCATCTAAAGCTTCTAAGTTCTTGCAACCTAATAGATTCATATCGCGAATCAATTCTGTTTTGAATATTTCTAATATATTTTCTACTCCCTTTTGGCCGTTTACAGCTAGACCATATAGATACGGCCTACCTATCATAACCGCATTTGCCCCAAGTGCCAAGGCTTTAAGAACGTGAGAGCCACGTCTTATTCCACTATCTAAAATAACTTCTGCATTTTTATTTACACTTGATACAATTTCGGGCAACATCATGAAAGTAGGACTAACGCCTTCAAGCTGACGACCTCCGTGGTTGGATATTACAACCGCATCCGCTCCGCTATCGACGGCTTTTTTAGCATCCGAACCGCTTAAAATTCCCTTTACTACCAGTTTCTTGTTCCAAATTTGCTTAATCCATTTAATATCATCCCAACTAAAAGGAGAAGCTGCCATCTGTAACATATCTTTACCTGAGTTGCCTCTGTTATCTTCCCGTAAATCTTTGGACTTTTCAAACAGTTTGATTCCATCTTTTAACATGTTGTAAGTCCAACGTGGTTTTGACAATACCTGATATCCCAATTGAATTGCATTCGAACTATTTATTCGAAGCGGAGTTGAAACTCCGTTTTCAATGTCTCTTAAGCGATTTCCTAAAGCTGGAGTGTCAACCGTTACCACCAACACCTCAATTTTATGAGAGTTAAGCTCATCGATTACTGATTCGATCTCGGCTCTACCGTTGGATGAATATAACTGATACCACAACAGATTTGAATCTACAGTGGCAACTTCGGCGATTGAAGAACCAGCCACAGTAGATAAAACTGAAACAGTATTTTTGTTTACCGCAGCTTTTGCCACTCCCAAAGCTCCGTCAGGATGCATCACTCGAACAAGGCCACACGGTGCTAATAAAACGGGTAGATCCAACTCATAGCCCAAGATCTTAACCTTCAGATTTGGAACAAATTTACCTTGTGCCATTTTAGGATTAAAGTAAACTTCGTCAAAAGCACTGCGATTTAACCGCATTGTTATCTCGTCATCTGCTGCACCATCAATATAGTCAAATACTACCTTGGGTAAGTACGACTTTGCTAAGTTTCTTGCGTGATCAATACTGTATAAATTAGGCTTAGTCATAATCTCAGACTATCAGAATTTTAATAATCTAAATCGAATGAAACCTTTTCCAGCAATCCGTGAATAATGTAAGTTACGATAATCAAATTACGACTTTAGATAATTATTTTTAAGTTAGACTATTCAATTCCACCTTCTGGAATCCACTTTCCAGAGTCTCTCCATTTTACAGCTTCATGAAAACCGTTTTCAGCAGCATATTTTTGAAACCACCTACCTTCAGGAGAATGCCTGCTTATTCCATCAAACAGACTAGCGAGTACCTGTACTGAGTTAATTCCCATAGAGTCTGCTACCTGGTTAATCATTAGCTTTTGCATAACCAACTGATTGACTGGAACTCCTGCAATTCTTTCGGCTAACGATTCAATTGCTTCATCTAATTTTTCGCCTTCAACGGCATCTAAAACTAATCCCCATTCTTTGGCTTGTATTCCAGTTATGGTATCTCCTGAAAATAACATCGCCTTTGCTTTTTCAAGGCCCAATCTAAATACCCACATTGCAGTAGTCGGAGTTCCCCATACCCTAGAAGGCATATAACCTATTTTTGCCTCTTTTTCCATCAAAATTAAATCACAACACAATGCTATATCACTCCCACCAGCGACCGCATAACCATGAACCTTGCAAATTGTAGGCTTTAAGGATTTAAACAGTGAAGTAAAATAGTCTGTATTCTGCTTCATAAACTGAAAATCTTTAATAGGATCCCAAACTTTTGACTGTGTACCGATGCCAGCTTCAGCAAAAGCCTTCAGATCATATCCAGCACAAAATGCTCTTCCTTTGCCACTTAATACAATTACGTGAACATTCGGATCAGAATTCGCCAGACTAACGGCTTGGCTAATTTCTTGTGGCATATTAAAGTCAATCGCATTTAGCACCTCTGGACGATTTAAGGTAATATATGCTTTCCTATTCTTAGTTTCATAGAGTAAAGATTTAAATTCCATAACTTCCTAGAATAATTCAATTTAAACCTATATTGCAAAAGATGCAATAGATCCAAAACTATAATAAAAACAATAGTTAGCTGAACGGTTGGGGAGTTTTACAAATCAAGTTGCCAAAGAAATTAAAATTCTCATTTCATTTGCGAAGTTAATCACTTTTACCAATAGAAAGATTGGTTTTCTTGTAGTTATGCTAAACATATAACATTTTCCCTCATTTTCTTAGATTCGGGAGAATATGAAAAATTAAATCACTTCAAATTTACTTGTAGTTGTACCAATCCACAGATTTATCATATTGCCGTAGGCATATGGTATTGAGATCTAAACATTTGTAAACTTCCATATAATTTTGCAATTAGTAAAATGATCTATTCAGTGAATTCTTAACTCTCAAACGCAGGTTTTCGATATAGCTACTAAATTGCGGATTAAACTTAGACTATTGCCCCAAGAGATCTCTATAATGCAGAAGAGCCATGTTGTTATGTACATGAAACAGTTACTTAAAATACTAGTCATATTCGGACTCTCCATAGGGTTACTGACTGCCTGTAGCTCGAGTTCTTCAAACAGTTCTACGGCTCAATCACAAAACAAGTCTTCACAAAATAAGTCATCACAGAATAAGTCTTCTCTGAGCTCAAATAGATTCAACTACGGTACTGTTAGTTACAACCCTTCAGCAACTGGTATACCAAGTTTCTACACTCCTCCTTCGTCT
>JAJYVQ010000238.1 GCA_021791915.1 Actinomycetes bacterium
AAATGTTTTAAATTTAAAATCCTAAATTTAAATATCCTAAATTTAAATATCAATGTGTTAATTTCAATTTTACTTATAAATTAAGCTGTATCATTAATAAAATGTCAATTGTATTTTCAGGAGTCCGACCAACTGGACAGATGCACCTAGGAAACTATTTGGGTGCCTTTAAAAATTGGGTAGTCAATCAAGAAATGGCCGAATCTTACTACTGCATAGTGGATTTGCATGCCTTGGCAGAAGAAGTCGATCCTAAAGTATTAAAAGAACGAACAATTTTGACAGCCGTTACGTTGCTGTCAATAGGACTTGATCCAGAAAAATGCACACTTTTTGTGCAAAGTACAGTAGATTCCCACGTAAAAATGGCCTGGTTGCTGTCTTGCATAGGATCTTTTGGAGAACTTTCTCGTATGACACAGTTTAAGGACAAATCTCAAACTAATATGCTAAAAAAAGGTGAAGTCAGTGTAAAAGTTGCCTTGTTTACTTATCCCATACTAATGGCAGCAGACATTTTAGCGTACGGAGCTGACAAGGTTCCAGTCGGCGATGACCAAAAACAACATTTAGAACTCACCCGAGACATCGCCGTAAGATTCAACGGATCTTACGGAGATATCTTAACAGTTCCTGACGCTTTAATCCCTCCTAAAGGTTCTAGAATTATGGACCTGTTGAATCCTACAGTAAAAATGTCAAAATCCGCTGGTTCGGATGCAGGGGTTATTTATATTTTGGACGAACCTAAAGTTATCGAAAAAAAAATTAAAAGTGCCGTGACAGATTCGCTTAGTAGCGTTAATTACGATTTTGTAAACCAGCCAGGAGTTTCAAATTTGCTTGAAATATTTTCGGCTATTACAGATGAAGACCCAAAGATAATTGCTAGCCAGTATCAAAATTACGGTTCATTAAAGAAAGATTTGGCAGAAGTGCTCATCGACCGACTCTCAGATATACGGCAAAGTGCCTTGGAGTTGAACAAAAATTTAGATGAAATATACAAAATATTAGAAATCGGAAAAGCCAAAGCATACGATCATTCAAGCCCGATTGTCAAATCCGTTGAAGATGCAATGGGTTTAATCTAGGCGATTCTAAAATAATAAGACCTTTAGGTCTAAATCGCAATTTCTTGAATGGCAAGAACAAACCTGATTTGGCTACTTTTTAGCTACGGATTTTACCTTACTTGCACATTCTATGCAGTAACGGGCTGAAGGTTTAGCCTCAAGTCTGGCAGGCGGTATCTCTTTAGAACAGTTCTCACACACCCCATAAGTACCGTTTTGGAGTTTGTCCAAAGCGGAATCAACCAAAACAAGTGCATCTTTCAACTCTAAAATCAGCCTGTCAACCTCTCCCCTTTCTGCAGTGACCTGAGAAGAGTCCGCAAAGTTAGAGTCGTAGTTAAGGTCATTACCTCCTTCACCAAACTCAGCCAATCTCTCGACTAGCTCCTGGCGCTCATTTTCCAGTAAAGGCCTAAAGGCCGAAAATTTCTTTTTGTTGGTCTGTGTTCCCATATATAATACAATACTATCTTTAAGGTACGTTAGCACGAGGATGTGCCATAAAGTACTGCTTTTTTAAATTCTCTACAGTAATTTTAGTATATATCTGCGTAGTTACAATTGAAGAATGTCCGAGCATTTCCTGAACTATTTTCAGATCTGCCCCATTTTCTAACATGTGAGTCGCACAACTATGCCGTAGTATGTGAGGATACCAGTTCGTTGCAAGACCGCAATCTTTAGCCCTGTTCTTTAAAACCAACCACGCCCCCTGCCGCGTTATCCTGGTTCCTCTTTGGGCCAAAAAAAGTGCTTCCAAGTCTGTCCTTTTTGATCTATCTTCTTTTAAAAGGGAGTCCCGTATGCTGTGTTCCAACCATTTAAGTATCGCCACCTGAGAGTTTGTGCCTAACGGAACAATCCGTTGTTTAGATCCTTTGCCGGTAACCTTAACAAAACCGAACTCTAAATCCAAGTCGTAAACGTTCAAAGACACAAGCTCTGAAATACGAAGCCCCGACCCATATAATAACTCCAACATAGCCTTATCTCTTATATCAATTACATTTTGTGATCCAATAGAATCCAGCAAACGATTTACTTCTTCTACGCTTAGAGCCTTCGGAAGGCTTTTCTGTTTTTTGAGCCCCTCTACGAATTTTGTTGGATTTGAATTCATATAACCTTCACTGGTCAAAAACTTAAATAAACCCTTCAATGAGGTTAATAGTCTGGAAGTAGAGGCGTTACTGTAATTTAAGTTAATGCGTTCTTTCAAGAACTCTTCCACTTTGTCTTCTGTTACATCGACTATAGAAATGTCGTACTTCACCCTAAGCCAATTTAAAAAAGCAGTTATATCGCGTCTGTAAGATTTTATGGACAGTTCTGCAAGATTTCGTTCAACCGTCAAATAGTTAATGTATTCGGTTACTTCCGAAGGGAGATGCTGATTGACCAGAGAATTTTCTAATTCCATCTGTTCAAATTATAACTTATTTTAAAATAAAAGACATACTTTAAGTAGAGAACCTAATCGACTGAATTATCAGACGCTGTCGATATCAATCAATCTGGGGCTTCTGGATTCACTTCTGACATTTGCTGCTTCAATCAGACCTATAAACAGTGGATGAGCCCTATCTGGTCTGCTTTTAAACTCGGGGTGAGCTTGGGTTCCCACCCAATAAGGATGGTCTTTTAACTCAATAAATTCTACAAGTTTTCGATCTGGAGACATCCCCGAAAAAATTAGTCCAGCATCATTTAACTTTGAGTGATAACTGGGATTTACTTCGTAACGGTGTCTATGTCTTTCCGTCACTACCTCATTGCCATAAAGTTTATGTATGACGGTTCCTGGCTCCAATTTTGCCATATAAGACCCCAATCTCATAGTACCGCCTTTATTAACGACTGCA
>JAJYVQ010000239.1 GCA_021791915.1 Actinomycetes bacterium
CAATAATGATCCCACAAGATTTATTGAACTGACAATTTCGTCTAGGTTTTTATTGATTGAACTATATTTTTTTGGGGGTTCCACTTTTTTATTGAAATAGAAATCTGAAAATAATTGACTAAATAATACTCTTAAATTCTATTTGATACAATAACAAGCATGTTCCATTTGATTTGAACTTACTCGAATTCACAGTTCAGTCCACCTATTTTTTTATTTAGAACCTATATATGATTTTCGTACAGTCTAATACGAGTAGCTAATCGTCGCTTGAACTGACATGCGTCTTAGGCTAGCAGAGCCACTTTACTAACTTTTTAAACGTTTGTATGGCAGTACCTCTAAAAGTCTTCACCTAAACAGATCCTCACTCGGAGCTCTGATTAGCTCCCCAATCGATACTGCTCTTTCGGTAAACCAACTTTTATTTATACCCCGGATAATGGCAACTGGAATTGAATCCGATTTGTGCATTACTAACTCAGCTGCTGACGCCAATTCGTCCGCCACGGCAATTTCAGTAACTAATAAATCTCGACCCAATGAGTCTTTAGTTCCTTTTAGGTCTAAAATAGGAAGTATCCCAGATACTCCGATGGCAACATCAGTTAAACCCTTCCTCCAAGGTCGTCCAAAAGTATCAGTTACTATCACCGCAACTCTGATTGAGAGTGAACTCTCTATGCGTTTTTTAATTCTGTGTGCGGATTTATCGGAGTCTTTTGGTAACTTTGCGACATAACCCTTTTCTACGTTAGACAAGTCGACCCCTGCATTAGCGCAAATAAAACCGTGACGGGTCTCTGAAATAATCAAATCTCCCCTTTGTCTTACTATCCTGACGGACTCATCTTCTACTATCTTTTTTTTATGTTTTTCTGGATCTTTTAGACGTAACTTTACTACTGCTCCTTCAGCTTTCGATACTATCTTTTGAGTTACTATTATTACATCACCGTCTTTGATCTGAGCGGATTCCAATATTAATTCCGCAATTTCATCACCTTTTTTTACTTCTTTTATTCCTTTGACTGGGATGATCTGAAGCGAGTCGTTTTTCATTTACCTATTTGTGCTAAAACTTTAGTCATTACAAATTTTGCTACTGCAACTTTGTCAGTTTCTGTATCCATTACAGTATTCGTTGTAGCTACAGCTAAATTCAAATCAGTTAACTCTTTTCTAAAAGAACTATCAGAACTATCTATTACAAAAACTGAAGCCACTGAACTCAAATGTCGAGCTATCGAAACTACATCAGACTTTTTTCCCAATTCAATTAGTAACTTAGACAGTGGGCCCTTTAAAGATTTACCATCAACGATTGGCGAAATTGCAATCACCTTTTCTCTATAGCTCACTAGTTTCTCTCTAATAGCTTTAATAGAAAGTATTGGATCAATCGAAAGAAACGGATTTGAAGGCCCTATTATTATGGCTTCAGATCTATCTAATGCCTCGATTATCCCGTGTGTTGGCATCGGGTTACAAGAAGTTTCAAAGCTTATGGAAGTTACTTTTGGGTTGCACTTATATTTTACAAAGTACTCCTGAAAACTCAAACAATCTGATTTACATTGTGACGAATCAAATGAATCCAAATCTACTTGTAAAAATGTAGATACTCTGTCACAAGTCATAGGTAAAATATTAACTTTGACTTTAAACGCCTTAGCAATTTGAGAAGTTACTTTTGCAAGATCTTCACCCAAAAACAGTCGCTGTGTTCTATAAAGATGAGTGGCAAGATCTCTATCCCCTAATTTAAACCAAGTTTCTCCTTCTAATTTCTCGAGAGCTCCCATAACCCTCCAAGATTCATCCTTTTGCCCCCAACCAGTTTCAGGATTAATCTGATCCGAAAGACTGTATAAAGTACTGTCGACGTCAGGACTTATATAGAGTCCGTGAAGTATAAAGTCGTCACCAGTATTTACTACAGCGACTATCTGAGTTGGATCCATACACTGAGCAAGCCCTTTTAAAAACTTTACTCCACCTCCACCTCCCGACAGTACAGTTATCATTAGTCTTGAGTCATTAGTCTTTGGCCATTAGTCATTAATCATTAGTCATTAATCATTAGTCATAGAGTTTTATTCATGGCGGTTTATTCATAGAGTTTTGGATATATATTCCAAAGTCTTTGCAATGCCTTCTTCGATAGAAGTCCAAGGTTTCCAACCTAAATGAATCAAAGCTCTCTTAACATCTAAACTGTTCCTCAAAAGTTCGCCCGGCCTGAGACTTTCGTAATTTAGATTTTCTTTTTTACTTGCTGCCTCACACATTATCTTGTACAAGTTAGACACCGAGGTTTCTTTGGAAGTGGCTACATTCATCAAAAGATTATCACCTTTGGTTGCTGCTCTAACAAAGGCGTCGACAACATCATCCACAAAAACAAAATCTCTGGTTTGATTCCCGTCACCATAAATCACCGATTTTTTCCCTGTCAATATTTGATTAGCAAAAATTGCAACTACTCCAGCTTCGCCAAAAGGATCCTGTCTCGGTCCGTAAACATTTGCAAGAGCTAAAGCGACAAAATCAATTCCATATGTCACATGATACGATTTTAAGTAGTCGACGACCACTCCTTTTGAAATCCCATATGGTGAAATTGGTTGTTTTATATTAGTTTCATCTATTGGAAGCTTCTCAAAAGGCAACTCTCCATATAGCGTTCCTCCACTTGCTGCATATACCACCCTTTTGGTATTTGCCTTTACTGCAGCATTTAACACGTTCAGAGAGCCTATAACATTGACTTTGGCGTCGAAGATAGGATCTTTGACTGACACTCTGACGTCTGCTTGGGCTGCAAGATGATAAATTACTTCAGGTTTAAAACTTGTAATATGATCAAAAACCGCACTCTCAGTTACATCCAAAT
>JAJYVQ010000240.1 GCA_021791915.1 Actinomycetes bacterium
CTTCAGTAGCAAGATAATCATACTCCCCACTTGGATCCCAGCTATTCACGGGATTATCCCCTGAATATATTGCCAACGACTTTTTCCTGCGGTTGTTGGTTTAACTAAGGATGAAGCTTTTTTAGCCAAAACTACTTTATAAAAAACGTTTGAAGATTTCATTGCATTATATAAAGCAGTTACAGCTATTTTATAAGGGGTAGTATCCAAACTATCTGGAAGCGAAGCAACCACTACTTCGACCCCATTTAATCTAGTTTCACTTCCTCCCACACATCCAGCAACATTTAACATCTTAGGCATATAAACATTCCAAAATCGTTGAACTACCTGCAAGTAGGTTAAACCATGAGCTATATAGCCATATATGGCGGGTTGTTGTTCAAGTGGGTTGTCGCCACCGTCGGGTTTACACTCGGTGACGTTCGGAATTTCCTTTATAGTAGTGGTTGATATACTACCGGTACGAATACTAGTACTGCTGCATGCAGCTAAAAAGATAGAAAGAATAAATACTGAAATAAAAAGTGACGTATTTAAGAGCAATTTGTGTCGTCTAATGTATTGTAAAAATGAGATTAAATAATAAATAATTTCCATTTACTTCCTAATTAAGACTAAAACTACTAACGGTTCCAAACCATTCAACCGTAACTTCATAAGTAGCTGAATCTGGAGGAGATGCCGTATCACTAAGTAGAGTCGCAGTTGAATTGCTCATCGATACTGATGAACTACAACCACTATAATTAAATCCAGCATCCTCGGCTTCGCTAGGATCAACTGGCTCATCTTGGTAGTCAGGAGGTTCAGGTGGGCCCTCGGGCATTTCTTCATGCTCTGGTGGTAACAAATCTAGTGGATTACCAGCTAAAGCATTTATAGAATAGTTGAACTTAACTGAAGTAGCTCCTCCTACTCCAGAAGGTATCAAAGTATCTGTAGACGGCAAGGTAAAAATAGCGTTTTGACCCTCTTCTAAAAATGCAGAGTTATTACAACTAGAAGGATCCCTGTTGTTGTAGTCTGGACAAAACTCAATATCCATTCCCTCGGGCATAGGTGTATAGCTCGTTACAAATACAAGTAAGCTTCCTTGGATATTACCAGTAACATTCAGCTGACCTGAACCCATTAGAACTTCATACTGTGGCTGTGGAAAAGTAGACGAAGGAACGGGTGGACAAGAAGGCCACGGAGGTCCTCCATACGGAGCAGGTGGTCCATCCAATTCGATCCCAGGTAATCCTGTCGGGCATTCAGAAAGATACTGATCGGAGCTACAATATCCCTCCCCACTCGGATCTCCATTAGTGACAGGATTATCCCCTGAAACTGTAGGAACTGACGCATATTTGGTTGAACTAGTAGTAGTTTTTGGCCTTTGATCAGATAAAATATAAAAGAAATTAGCAGCTAAAAGGGAGGGGTTGCAAAAAATGCGGTAATATGCGTTTTTTGAAGTTGGGGTTGAAGTCGTACCAGTTAATTCTGTTTGATTATTAAGTGAAATTGAACTAGTTTCCACAACTGAAATTTTAACCCCCGAATGCGTCACAAATCTCAAATTTCTATTCGTAAATGATATCTTTGATTAATCAGGGTATTTCCTAGGTTTATTTTATTACCGTAAGGAATAAGTAAACTTATAGCCATTATTATCTACTGCCACCCAAAAGCTTTTATTTGGGCATGAGACGGAGTTTAAGTCGCCAGGGCTCAAGGCATACGGATCAATTCGTTTACCAGATGACCAAGTGCTATTTAAAATAGGTTTTGATGAGAATTTTAAGGGCCACTTAAACCCTAAGCTAATACCGATTAATGTTGCTACTAATAAAACCAGAGTTACAATAACAATAACTATCTTGTTGTGTTTTTTGTAAGCTTCCAATACTTGTTCTTTTTGGGATCTTGAGTAACGAGTCTCCATTGTTTAATCGCCTTTTCTTACCCTCAAGTTTAATTCTATATGCGTCATCTTCCCTAATGCTGACGGGTGTTTAGGCCTATTTTTTTCGAAAAATAGAGTTACCATCCATAAACATAACTCAGTTTGATCATTTTTGTTCTTTAGCCTTACAGACGGTATTAGCCCATTGAATTTCTTCTTCTTGCCAAATCTTATGTTTCTGGGCAAGATAGTTAAGATAGGTAGATACAGAAACCGGATTCAATAATTGTTTGTCAAAAATTAAATTGCCATTCTGCATTTTACCATTCCCAGATGATTTATAGGCATACAGACTAGAATCTATTAGGCTAATAAGATTGATTCGGAGAGCACCATCTGATATACTTCCAGTTAAATAATATGTATTTGATTGAATTTTGCAATTACTTGTAAATCCAGGACCTTCATTGTAAACGATTATCCCGGTTACATTGTTTGAGTTGGCTGAGGCATAACTCAACTGAATCCACGCTGCTGCTGAATATCCTTTAAGTACATACCCCATCCCGGGTGGAGGTAGCTGAGGTTTTGACACGGAAGAATTTGAACAAGATGCTAAAACAATTGAACACAGTATAAGGATTGAAAACACTATGAAATATTTTTCAACTAATTTAATTAAAGGCATCCTATTGCAGTTACTCCTTTTTTAATTTCTTTCATACGCTTTATTAACATGCTTACTATAGTTGATGATTCACTTTCAAAGCTACTAGCAATACTTGGAAGATTTAGCAAATCAGGACCAAAATTTCCGACAAAGCAACTCAAATAGGCAGGATCATTTGACAAATTATTTTTACTTAAAAGCCAATTGATTGAATTGTCTCTTGGGGATCCTAAATTTCCCACAACTGAAGCTTGCCCATACAACAACGTATCATCACAACTAGAAGCATCCATAATATGCCATATTGCTCCACAAATATAGGCTAATCCAA
>JAJYVQ010000241.1 GCA_021791915.1 Actinomycetes bacterium
TTTAATAACTTTTGTTTAAGTTAATTGCTTGATTAATTGTTATAGGTTAAAACGAACCATAAATTTAGATCCCTAAAAATATATACATTGGGAATATGAATAAGAATATATAATTAACTAAATCAACGCTTCAGTGATACTGCTAATTTGATTTATTATTGTTAACTATATCCCATGGATGCTGGTCTTTAGGACCAGCAACTTCAACGATAGGTTCTGGTACGTCATCAAATTCAGTCCTTAAAGCTTTAGACATTATTGAATGCATAATATACATAGAAGTGAAGTAAGTAAACTCTAAAATCTCTTCGTCGCTGAAATTTTTTTTCAACTCAGAAAAAAGTTCATCGGGTACACGACCCTGATCCAAACAAAGACAATCTGTATAAGCCAATAAAAGTTTTTCTTTTTCATCAAAGCACTTAGCGGCTTGCCAATACCGAATTCCCTGAATTTTATCTTCGGACATATTTAATCCCCGCATTGACTTTGCATGCTGAGAATATACAAATTGACTCTTGCATGCATAACCAGCTCTGGCCTGACCAAGTTCTCTCAACTGAGGGTCCAGATACCTCTTTGGACTGTTATACTGCAAAAACCCGTTTATACTGTGTTCCAAAATATCTGGAACTAACGCAAAAACTGTCCACCAATCACCGGGAGTACCAGTGTTGGTTCCTGGTTCTTTTACGGGATCTCTATCACCAAATAGTAACTCATAGGTAGTTTTTACTATAGGCGCACTTGCTTGATCTTTTGATACCTGCTTTAATCTTGGCATTGTTATAAACTGCTTAATAAGTCTGCTGCAGTTTTAGGCTCAGCTTCTAAATCGTTTTGAATGTCAAAGGGCTTGACCCATGCGGCAAACTCAAGCAATATACCGTCTGGATCCTGAAAGTATAACGACTTTACATATACTCCGTCATGCATTTCGGTTGCGATCTGAAATTCACTTCTGTCGTGAAGTGCGATTTCACTCGTTGGCACTCCCTTATCGTTCAGTCTTTTCTTATATTCTTCAAACTTATCTGCTGGTATCGTAAAAGCTACGTGATTCATAGATCCAATAGCAGATGTCAGCGATGCGGTATCAGGCCTACCTTTAGGTCTTGCTATACCAGGTGAATCTGCAGGAGCGTCAGGAAACCAAAAAAATGCAAGGCAGTCGCCGTTTCCGCAATCAAAGAAAAAATGCTGACCCAACCCGACTGGCAAATCCAATGAGCGAACCAATTTCATTCCCAATACATTTGTATAAAAATCGACGGTTCTTTTCATATCTGAACAGACAAGTGCCAAATGGTTGATACCGTTTAATTTAAAAGTCTCATCATCTTCCATATTGCTCCTTACGTATCAATCTAAAGGAAAAATAAATTTATCATTTTTTAAAATTCATCTTTATGGCTATTCTAAATCAGCCAATATAACTACTTGAACAGTCTAATTTCCTTTTAAGACACCTGTCAACTTAGAGTCCGAAAGTCGGTTTAAAATACAAAAAATGCCAATGTTATAGCAGTACAATATTTTAGGTTTCCTTATTTTAGGTTTCCTTTTATTTAAACCTATATTTCTATTTGAACCCAAATTCCTGTAACTTATGAATTGTCTGACAGCCTAGAGAATCTATAAGCAAACGTGTAAATCTAAATGACAAAATAGTTACTTTTTTTATTAGATATGTTAATTTGAGATTTAACTTTAATTTAACCTTTAATTAATGTAATTTTTAATTTAAGCTATAAAAATAGCAAAAAACAATATTGTTTTTACTTTTTAAAATTGAAAGCGGGAAAACTTATGGTCGCAGAGTTGCAACCTACCAAACCTCACAATGTATATAATCCTAACAATGTATATCAGCAAATAGACGAATCAAAAATTAGCAAATCCCATTGGATTACCGTTTTTATGGCAGGTATGGGATTTTTTACCGATGCTTACGACCTATTTATTATAGGAACCGTCACAATTCTTTTAACACCAATCTGGAATCTTTCTACAAATGAAATATCATTTTTAAATTCAGCTTCCCTGTTAGCTTCTGCATTGGGTGCCTTACTATTTGGAAAGCTAATTGACAGATTGGGACGAAAATCTATATATGGATTTGAAGCAACTTGTTTAACTCTCGGAGCCTTGCTTTCTGCATTTTCTTGGAACTTTACATCTTTATTAATATTTCGAATTTTGGTAGGATTTGGAGTGGGTGGTGACTATGCAACTTCCAGCGTAATAACATCGGAGTACTCAAACAGATCAGCCAGAGGAAAGCTTATTGGAACGGTATTTGCGATGCAGGGTTTCGGATTAATTGCAGGTCCATTAGTTGCGGCATCACTATTGTCTTTCGGCGTTTCTCATATACTGGCATGGCGAATAATGCTCGGCTTAGGAGCTATTCCAGCAGCATCAGTTATTTATCTTAGAAGAAGAATTCATGAAACTCCACGCTACTCTTTGAACGTTACTGGTGACATGAAAAAAGCAGTAGAAGCTGCCAACTGGGCTACGGGATCTGTAATGGCGGTGGATTCTATTGTTGAATCGACAATAAAGACCACAAAAAGCAGATTTAAATTGTCGGACAGAAAATTTTTGCTTAGGCTTGTTGGGACTGGTGGTGCATGGTTTCTAATGGATATTGCATTCTATGGAAACTCGATATCCTCACCAATTTTGTTAAAAGCTTTGCGACCACACTCAACATTACTTACCAATATTCTGCTAGCGGCTGGAATATTTACTTTATTTGCAGTACCTGGTTATTGGATCGCCGTCCGTTTGATTGACAAAATTGGCAGAAAGTATATTCAACTTCAAGGTTTTACTGTTATGACTTTGGCATTTGGCGCAATCGCTATAATCCCAAAT
>JAJYVQ010000242.1 GCA_021791915.1 Actinomycetes bacterium
ATTACTAGCAGCGTGTCAAATCCGATCGACCCCGAGCTAACTGAAACAGTTCGATTTGTTGTGCCACCTAAACTGTGACCACTTTGAAGCAAGTAGATTATCGCCACTAATGTCAAAGCTCCAAACAGTATCGAAAACACTTTTTGAGCCTTGGCAATTACATCAAACCCGTAAAAAGCTAAAAACAGTGAAATACAGATTGCAACGATAAGAGACCCTTCGTTTAAAAAGGAAGTATTATTTAACCTAAAAATATTTTTGATCAAAGTTGCAAGACACCAGGTAACAATTAAAACTGATATGATTTCCCAACCAAGAATAGATACCCAGCTTATTAATGCGGTAATAAAGTTGCCTTTCTTACCAAAGTACTTTCTACTAACAGTCAAGGTAGGGTAACCTGATCGCGCTCCGATCACAGAGATAACACCTACTAACAAAAATGAAGAGGTGCAAGCAACTGAAGTGACTACTGTTGCCTGCATTATATTTAAGTTGCTTATCTGCTCAATTGCACCCAAGATTAAAGAAAATACGCCAATGTTTGCGCCAAACCAGATCCAACCTACCGAAGATAAACTGGAATGCTTTTCCTGGTTCGTGACCTGTTCTATGCCTTTTTGTTCTTTACGCATCTAACAGATACAACATTCCATTCGGATCCGAAGCAGCTAAAGACTCCGTTATGAACCTACCATCTTTTATGTGATCTATTAAGTTGCCGTTATAAGACGTCGAAAGTGAAGGAGACCAAGCGCTAATCACCGCTTCATCTAGAAGTTCCCAAAGCGTGTCGATGGGCTCAAAAGTATCTGGGTCCGCTGGAACAATATGCATGTTTGGAATTGCAATACCTACAGCTTCATCTATATACCAACTCGGATGAGCAGATACCATTATTAAGGTTTCTCCGGTACCGTAAAAAGTCAAAGCAGACCCCAAACTATTTGAAACTTCTCTTCTTGCGTCGGGTGAAAACTCTCCATTAATTCCTAAAAGTGCAGCTTGGTTAGAATTTAAACTACTTCTCTTTTTCCTTCCGAGTTGACCAATAAATTCGGCAGATTTTTCAAAATCACAAAGGATATAATTTGGTGCGTACTCGTTAATAGTATTAACAACTTGATCTGCAGTCTCACAAAAGTAGGTCTTAGATCCATTTATTAAGGAAGTGAGCAATCCGACTACCCCTTCCCAAACCGATAAGCAATAGTAATTTAACCAGGTATTTTCTGATCTTTGCTTAACTATTATTGAACCTTCCAAAAAACTAGCAAAGCTTAAAGCTCCTGCCAAAAGGGATCGCTGAGAGTGCCAAGTTAAACCAAATTTTCCACGCAAACAAATTTGAGGCTCATTTATATTAACATCTGAAATGAATAAATTTAATTTATTCAAGTCAGAGTTATTTTGATCTAAAACACTATCTTTTAAGTCTTCAAAACTGTAATAGATCACGTCGGTTAACTTAGTTTTGTTTTCAAATAAAGACTTGTCAAAGTCGCCCGTAAAAAAATCAAGTTTTAAGTTTTTAAAATCATAACTGTCAAGATTTTGATCGTCGATCAAGTACACTTTGGAGTTTGATTTTAGTGCTGCAAGAAAAATCAACGCTGCTTGGGGAGATTGGCCTAATAGCATTCCGATATTCAACTGATCATCTGAACTTCGTTTTTCTCTAATTGAAGCTGCAATTTTATCTGTTAGATTAAGCACCTCTAAAAAACTGTATTCTGTTTTTTCTGATACAAATACGGTTTCATCTTGCAACTGATTAGCAAAACGGGTTATCAAAAAATCACCAATTGCAAACGGTGGAATTCCAATGGCTCTTGGAATTAAATCGGGCCAATACCAACTAGGTGTAGTAGCAATTGTTTTAGGCATCTGTTCTCCTTAAACTTTGATAATTAAACTCTGATAATTAAACTTTGACCACATTTGTAACCGCAAGTATCACACTTAAAGAAAACGAAGTAAGAAGCTCAAGCTTTAACATTAAATCCATCTTTTTTATAGCTGCTTTTTTAATTTCTTTTGTCTTAGTTTCGCTGATATAAAAACTGTCTAAATCAAAACTGGTTGATTTAAAACTGGCCGAATTAAAACTCTTAGTAGGTATTTTCATGTGAGAACTTGGGTGTAATTTCAGTCCCATAAAAAGTACCAAACTGACCAATAGGCCCCAAAGACTTACCGCAACCACTGACACGATTATCTCGCCTAGATTGAACGAAAAGTGCAAACTTCCTAAGCTACCGTGATTAAAAGACTCTAGACCTAAGAAAATCCAACTTAGACCAAAAACGCTAAGTGAAGAGAGTCCTATCCATTTATACTTCTCTCCCATCTTTTGACATATAATGGCAGTTTGACCCGGTGGTAAATATCTTTGTAAAGGTTTCCAAACAATGAACATTATTAAAGCACCACCAAAATAAATGGACCAGCTGACTCCAAAAATATACTCCAACAAAATCTTTGTCATAAGATTCCACCCCCGTATACCATAGACACCCCTAGCAACACAATGAATAAAGCTACTCCTAGATCAATTCGGGTAATCAAAGATACGTTTTTGGCAGCTTTTTGCATCCTCTCCAGATTTGAGTTAACGTTTTTGACGCCTCCTTTTGATTTAGCTTTGGAATTCAATATAGGTCGCAACACAAAAGTTATGATTAACCCGTTGACCACTAATACTACCCAAAGAAACATCATTGCAAAAAGAGTCCTTCCGTAGTTCGTCGTAAACCACTTAAGTCCACTTACAGTAGTTTGATCCCCAATGGCAAAAAACAAAAGCATACCACTGATAGGGAAAAGTATCAGCGATCCCCAGACCAACAGCAGAAACTTATCAGCTGATTTTTGTC
>JAJYVQ010000243.1 GCA_021791915.1 Actinomycetes bacterium
TCTATTGAGAGTTATAGTTTTATTTTATCTAGTTAATCTTAGCTTCGAAAGGAAAACTGCTGATACAGAAATTATCTTTAAGTTGCAAGATAAGCTTAAAAACTATAAGATTTGGTTATTAGTAATAAATCTATTTACAGTTATTGGCGGTCTGAGTCTAATCGTTGGTCAAGTGTATTCAAGTCTACGTCCTGGCTCATTTTCTATTATTTTAGATAATTTTGTATTTGCTATTAGTTACTTGATGATTGCTTTAGCTTGCATCAAAGTCATTACCACCTTTAAGTTTGATGGGCAGGATAACTAAAACTTGGCTCAATAGCAAATATTCATAGATTCTCTAACCTAAAACCTCTTCTAGCATATAAATTAAAAGCTACGCTAACTAAGTTCGTGAATTGTAGAAATTTAATCTTGTTATAAATGATAGAGAACTATTTAAAAACTCAATTTAAATTATACTGACATAATATATCAAGCAAAATCTAACCCACCTATGATAAAATTTCACATGTGAAAATACTTTCAATTTCACTTAAAAATCAAACAGATTTAACTGGTACCACTTCAACTCCATCTTCAAAAAATACATATTCTTACTTTATTGTTGAACACATCTTTTTAGCTGCTAATTACATTGATATTTTACCTGCTCAAAGGCCAAAAACTATCCTAAGTCCATCCAAATATGCGTCAGTTCCTACAGTTTCAGGGGATAATCCTGTGAACAGTTGGGATCCAAGTGGGGAGTGTGGATTGAGTACGCCGTTTGGCTGTTTGGGAAATTGCGGTACACCAAAGTGTACTGGTGAATTTACTAGTCAACATATTTTGGGTACTCTAACAAATGCTAATGTATATTGTCCGTTTTATGATTACGTCACCCAAACAAGTTCTAGTAACTTTAATTTGTCAAAAGCAGTTAACGTATTGTGGTACGGACTATATCAGGCCGGTGGAGCAAATGCTCCAGTTGTCGGGCAGGGAAGGAGTTCAACTCACACATTTGCTTTGATTCAGAGTTTTAATCTTTATAATAGCAATTTTGCATTGGATACAAATGGCGCATGTAGTAGTGTTGGTTCGCCTTTTCGGCTGAATTTTCAATTTGCTGAATGTACTATAACAGGTCTTCTGGTAGCAGGTGAGAATTTAGTTGGTGGATACACCCAATCTGCAACTGGATGGTTTATACAAGCAAATGAGATGTCTATGGCTTGGTTCACAGCTTATACCAATAATAACTTGCTTCAAATTGGAGACCAGGCAATGAACATATATGAAAAGATTCTGAAAAAAGATACTGAAGGTGGATATTTAAGTGCTAATAATAATTCAAGCTCGTGTGGCATGTCGGGAGAGAGAGCTTATTTTGAAAGCATTTAAAGATTTAGGATTTATCCTTTCGGCAATAATTATTTCAATGTTATTGCCATGCTGTAGCGTAATGCATACTTCTCAGAATAAAGTTATCCCATCAGAAAAATCCTTTGGGACACAAAGAAATTATAACATTAATTTGAAGCAAATTAATTATTCTGCGGGATTTTTAAATAAGCCGACGGAAGGTTTAGAAAGTGCTTCTATGGCTTTAGACAAATTTGATAATTCTGAGGTGTTGCTTGGCTTCAATAATAATTCGGGTATGGATACATGGGTACTAAATAGCAAGAGTTTTAAATGGGATCTAAAATCTCCGTTAAATTCTCCGCCTGTATCTAAAAATTGTCTATATAGTTGTGGGCAATATAGGACATCAAATCAATTTATAGCCTTTGATCCATCAAATAATATGATTATCTTTTTTGATTGTAATTTGGATAATGCTACTACTTGGGGTTGGAATGGTGTCAATTGGATACAACTCGGCAATATGTCTAACTCAATGTTTAATGACTGTGATTATAATGTTCAGGTTAAAACGACTACTTCAAATTTTTCATCTACAAATATGTTCAACAGAATAAGGATTTTTACCTATGGTACTACTGTTGGCATGATGGCTACAGTAGGGAAATATGAACAAAGGTCCAAACTGTACCTTTCTGATCTTTCTGATGTTTTTATTTTAAATAGCAAGAGTTACAATTGGTTATTGTTAACCGTTCTTAAAAGTTATCCAATATCTCAAGTTAATTACTTTCCTGAGAAATCTGAAATTATCGCAATTGGGACGAAGGATTTAGGCGAAGATTGGTACGGATTCGAAACTTACATATTTAAAAATAAGAGTTGGGTAAATATAGGATCCTCAGCAACCGACTTATCTGATGTAAGCGATGTGAATACTTATCTTTCCAGTACGGGTAATAAGTGCAATCAAGATATACTATTTATAAATGGGGGAATTCCATTGACTTTATCCAATAAATCAAAATTAGTTTTTCATAACTACCTTTCTATTTGGAATGGTACTAATTGGGTAGTAACTAAGTTACTCAAGACAGACGAAATTGGTATGTCAGGATCTGGTTACGTAATTGCCGAGAACTCAAATAGAAATGGGGTGATAATTCAAACAATATACAGTCCAAGTGTTAAGGCAACATGGACATACACTTGTTAAAGCAGTGAATCACTAGGGCTATATGACTCTTAGCACTTGTGTGGGAATATTCAATTCGAATTGCTTTACCAGAAACTTCCCAATAATTTGACATTGTTGCTGGTTTAAGATTGAGGTAGTAATCTGAGGAGATCCTATCAGGGGATAATCCTGTGACAGGGTGGAATCCAAGTGGGATGGGTTTAGGAATTGATATTCTAGGAGTTGGTTGTTTGAGGGATTGTGGGTCACGAGTGCGGGATATTGCTTATGTGGTCATACGAATGATCCAAATTTGAATAGCTCCTGTTA
>JAJYVQ010000244.1 GCA_021791915.1 Actinomycetes bacterium
ATTTAATTCTACAGTTGGTAAATCAATGGGACTGATGAAAGGCTTCCAAAACAGTCCGTTCATTTCATCTACAGGTACAACTGTGTTACCCGACAGAAATTGAGCTTTTGGATATCCGTGTAAGTGACATGGTAAAGAGCTAATGTTCTGCCAGTGAACTATAACACCTACAGCACTGTCTGTAAGACCTCCTACGTTAACACCAGTTCTAAAACTAACTACAACCTGTCTTAATTGGTTTGGTACACATTCAGGAGAATTAGTTGTAGAACTGTTAGATAGTGACAAATTAGGTTTTACTGATTGAGCATGTGATGTCAAAGACGTTATAATCCCAACTGTAACTGATGCCAATACAAGTATAACGATAGGTAAAGAAACCAGAATTTTCTGAACTGTATCTGAGCTTTTAGATTCGTAATTAATCACTAAACGAATAATAGCTTATTTAGTACTTTAATGCCATAAAATGCACTAATTATTTATCCGAATAAGGTAAATCGGCCTTGTAGACTTTAAGGAAAGTGGCTTTTTGAGAATTTAACCCTTAACTTTTTCTTGCATCATCTCTGGTGACGTGATGATGATGTTAAGGGAATTTGAGGAAATTTATTTCTCAAAAGCACCTCACTTAGTTTATTAAGTAATATCGGTGATGCAACCATTTGCCAACTGCCGTCTACCGCCAATGAAAGCAATTTGGCGCAAACACCCGGAGGAAAGCAAATCGCTGAAACTAATACATAAGTGTCAGCGATTACTCGCAATTGAGTGGTCAACTAATTTTTGCTTTTGATTGTTGTTTATCTTGTCTATTCTTGCGGACTAATTTGGTCTCTTTTACCGCTAGGTCAATAATATCGTCTTCTGATATGTTGACTAAATTTGAAGATACAGCTACTTCATCCAACAATTTAATAAGACCGGCTTTAGCAGTTTTGATGTCCTTAGAGTCAAGAAACGAAATTATTGCTTTTTCAACCAAGACACTTTCAGTACACTTTGTAGCAATAGCAGACACTTTGGCTGCCTTAGCTACAGATTCATCTATATAGAGTGTTATTTTCTTTTTAGCCATATAGACAGTATCCCACTAAAACGGTATACTGGCACAATGTGTTTCCTATCAAATCTGTATTTGATAGGAATTTGGAGGCACTTTTGGGTATCAATTCTGAATCAAATGCCCGATATTGCCTAATACTAGACGATACTAGACGGACTGACACCCCCACTGAACAGGCAAAATGATACTAGACACTACTAGACGGACGAACTCAATCTGATTCCTAAACCGTGACTCTTCAAGTTCGAGTCCTGCCATGGTGCAAATAGTACATGTGTCGCAACAGGAAAAATCAGCTGCACAACGACAGTAGGACAATTCGATCCAATATAGTCTTGCTTACCTGTATCACGCATAATACACTTATAGGTGTGGATAAAATAAGCATAAGAGAACTAAGAAATAACGGAGGTAAAATAATAGATCGCATTTCTCATGGCAGCATACTGACAATAACTCGCTCTGGGAAAGAAGTGGCGGAAATACATCCGCTTGCTGTTAGTGGTCTTTCAGCCGAAACTCTCGTGAGTCATTGGCGATTACTTCCTGAAATCGATGCTCGAGATTTAAGGGCAGATATTGATAAGCACTCGAACTCTTCATTGTGAAGTCGAAAGAGCGAGTTCATAAAGGGATACTTGATACTTCAACTCTGATCTCGTTGTGTCGCATCGAAGATCCATCGATATTGCCAGAAGAGCCAATGATAACAACAATTACACGTGCTGAACTTTCAGTCGGACCACTAATTGCTCAAAACAAAATCGAGCGAGTGAAGCGCCAAGCTCATCTCCAACAAGCGGAGGCAGATTTTAATCCATTGCCTTTTGATGCACAAGCGGCTAGAACGTTTGGGAGAGTTGTAGCAACACTTAAAAAACAAGGTCGAAAAGCAACAACACGCTCCTATGATGCGATGATTGCCGCTATAGCAATTTCAAAGGAACTTCCTATTTACACTTGTAATCCCAACGATTTCAAAGGTATCGATGAGTTGAAAGTTATATCAGTACATGTCGGAACGGAGTTGTAGCCTGGCCACCTTACGAAGCAGCAGTTCTCTTGTATCCATCAGGAAATGGATGGTTTTTAATCAGGTGCTTAACAAGAATTGCTGCTTTATGGGGAAGCTCTTCGTAAAAGTCCACGCTAGCAAACGACACACATTGAGTACTCAGTGCTGACTCGGCAAGATCAACACCAACACCTTTAGCTAGACCTTTTGCCTCAATTCCAAGAACATTTTCTGCAATTATTAGAAATGGTTAGGAGCGTGGGTCAGAACCTTCCACTCGCTTCTGACATGATGTGACCTCTGTAAGTGCGACTCGATTTTTTTGTTTATAAATATGCCCATGGCCAGTGCGTTTGTCTTGGTCGAAGACTTGCAAAACCCTTTTATCCTGGGAGAATTGTTATATGACAACCATCTATACAGATAACCGGCTCTTCAGATATGACGATATGGACGAACTACTCCCACCAACTCATCCATCTTCCATTTCGATAAGGGATAAGAAGTTCCGACCTTATGACCCGAGTCAACAGTTTCTTCTACCTCCTTCAATCGACGATTGGCTAACAGAGAGTCACGAGGCCCGCTTCATCTCAGAAACCTGCACGTGCTCTAGATCAGGTACGTAAACATACATGGCGAGAATTACGAGGTTTACCTGATCAAGATGTTGCACGTAAGTTCAAAGGAGCAAGGTGGGCACTGCTTAAAAATCCAGAGGACCTAAATGATAAACAGGCTATTACATTACGTAAACTAAGACGAA
>JAJYVQ010000002.1 GCA_021791915.1 Actinomycetes bacterium
AGTGAAGGTAGTGGATTGCCATAAGCTATCTTGAACAATTAACATACTTATTTATTTCCCTACAGATAATAGATCTGCTTATATTAGCTAAATACCGCTTATTTTAAATGTGGCTTATTTTAAATGTGGCTTATTTTAAGTGCACATAAGATTTTACTTGGCGAAGTGATGAAAAATTTAATAGGACTCGTGGACTGTTACCTTGAACATGGGTATTGGATTCTTAATTTTCCCCGGTTGAATCTACTTTAAAAAGCTTACAGTGTCAATAGCTTCTACATAACAGGCGCTAAGCGATAAATAAAGCAATTCAGTTAACTGCTTCAACTATGCATTAACGTTTATTATGACTTATTTCAATATCATTTTTTTAATTTTAAAGTCTGTTTTTTCCCAATTAAAAGTACAATTGTCTTGCTATCTTTTAGAATAGTTGCACCTTGTCCGCCCTCTGTATCAGGATAAATGAACCTCGGAGAACCATTAAACTTTGGGGGTTAAGAAAAGAAGATTAAACAACGTAGATTCGTCACTCAAGAACTAAAAAAAGAAAAGGATTAAAGCCTTTTAAAATACTATTAGCTATTTATTCACAGTTTGTTAAATAAGCCAACTGAGCCACTTGAGACGGTTAGACCCAAAGTTAATCTTTTTATGATGCCGTAGCAATCAAGTCCAACAAATCATAAATAATTCTTGCGGTAGCTCCCCATATTATGTGATCCTCGATCTTAAAAAAATGCATTACTCTGAAATCTGTTTTTGAAAAATGCCAAACTTCACGGGAATAAACGTCTTGGGTAATCAATTTAGCTATTTCAAAAGTAAATATTTCTGTAACCTCAGAGCTTAATCTATAGTTAATCTCTTCGGTAATTTTTCCGACAACTGGAACAATCAGATTAGACATACCAAGAGTATACAAGTGCTTGAACTGCCCGACTAAAGAAACCGTATCAGGTTCAACTCCAATTTCTTCATATGTTTCTCTCAAAGCTGTTTGATTTGGACTTTCGTTTAACTCTTTTTTACCCCCAGGAAATGAGATCTGCCCGCTATGATTTCTTAAATTAGGAGAACGAAGGGTAAATAATATTTTTAATGTATCATCTTGATATATAAGCGGAACTAAAACTGCGGACAGTCTCGGAGGTGGAATACTTAAACTATTCACATCATTTGATTCTCTGATTTGAGAAGAGCTGACTTGAAAATCAGAATCAAATTCTTTAGGCCAAATATATTTATCTGTTAAATGTCTCGAAAGAATATTTTCTAAAGGACCAATCTTCAAGCTACAAAGTTTATTAGATATTCTTTCAATATCTTCAGAAGAGTCTTCAAAAGAAAAAAGAGCCGGTCTCGGTATGTTTTGGCTTACCACAGACCAGCTCCTTTCACTAACTTCTTTACAAATTTACATACCCATCATGGAGCCCATTCCACCGCCGGGATTAGGCATCGCAGGTGCTTCCTTTTCTGGTTTATCCGCTATCAACACTTCTGTTGTCAACAATAATCCAGCAACTGAAGCCGCATTTTGAAGCGCAGATCGGGTTACCTTAGCGGGATCAATTACACCAACTGCTAGAAGGTCTTCCAACTCTCCAGTAGCAGCATTCAGTCCCGTAGACCCGGAAGCATTTGCAACCGATTCAACCCAAACCGCACCTTCTAAGCCAGCATTGGATGCAATTTGCTTCAACGGTTCGCTTATAGCTTTAAATACTATTCGGGCTCCTACCGCTTCGTCACCTTCCAATTTTTCAGCAACGTCGTTGACAGCAGATCGTGCCCTGACTAATGCTGTTCCACCACCGGCAACAATTCCTTCTTCAATTGCAGCACGAGTAGCAGAAAGTGCATCTTCGATACGATGCTTCTTTTCTTTAAGTTCAACTTCGGTTGCTGCGCCTACTTTAACTACAGCTACTCCTCCAGCTAACTTAGCAAGCCTTTCCTGAAGCTTTTCTCTGTCCCAGTCAGAATCTGTTTCATCAATTTCTCTTTTAATTTGAGAAATTCTTCCATTCACATCTTCCTTGCTTCCAGCACCTTCGACAATTGTTGTATTGTCTTTGGTTATTATAACTTTCCTGGCTTGACCCAAGAGGTCTATAGTAGTGTTTTCAAGTTTAAGACCAATCTCTTCGGATATTACTTGGCCACCAGTTAAGATTGCCATATCCTGAAGCATTGCCTTTCTTCTTTCCCCAAAACCCGGAGCTTTAACTGCAACAGAAGTAAATATTCCTCTAATTTTGTTTACTACAAGTGTTGCTAAGGCTTCGCCTTCAACATCTTCGGCGACAATTAATAACTGTCTTCCAGCCTGCATTACCTTTTCAATAACAGGCAACAGATCATGTACCGAAGAAATCTTCGAGTTTGAAAACAGAATGTAGGGGTTTTCCAATTCTGACTCCTGACGCTCTTGATCAGTAACAAAGTAGGGCGAAAGGTAACCTTTGTCAAACTGCATACCTTCGGCGAACTCAAGTTCTAATCCGAAAGTGTTTGACTCTTCTACGGTAACCGTACCGTCTTTGCCGACTTTATCAATAGCCTCGGCCAAAATGTCACCGATATTCTGATCAGCTGCCGAAATTGATGCCACCTGAGCGATTTCAGAGCGGTCTTCAATTTCTTTCGATTGTGCCGCAATCGAGTCAACAGCAGCAGCTACCGCTTTGTCAATTCCCCTTTTTAACAGAAGAGGAGATGAGCCGGCCGCAACATTTCGAAGCCCTTCTCGAACCAATGCCTGAGCTAAAACCGTTGCCGTGGTCGTACCGTCACCAGCAACATCATTGGTCTTAGTCGCAACTTCTTTTACAAGTTTGGCACCCATATCTTCATACGGGTCTTCCAGCTCAATTTCTCTGGCAATAGTTACGCCGTCATTTGTAATAGTAGGAGCACCAAATTTTTTTTCGAGCACAACGTTACGCCCTTTGGGACCCAAGGTAACTTTAACGGTGTCTGCCAGTTTATTGACACCAGCTTCCAAACCTCTTCTAGCTTCTTCGTCAAACTTTAAAATTTTAGACATTACTTACCTACCTTTGCCAAAACCTCTCTGGAAGACAAAATAATTAAGTCTTGTCCGTCAACAGTAATTTCGGTTCCACCGTATTTGGAATATACAACTACGTCCCCGACGCTAATGTCCAACGGAACTAACTCACCGCTGTTTTCAAGTCTTCTTCCAGTTCCAACTGCCAAAACTTCCCCTTGCTGAGGCTTCTCCTTGGCGGTATCAGGTATAACTAACCCTGAAGCAGTAGTCTCCTCTGCCTCCAAGGGCTTTACTACTACCCTATCTTCTAAAGGTTGAAGTTTCATTTATTTCTCCTTTCAAATTAAAATTAGCACTCTCATTCCCTGACTGCTAATTTTAGCAAACTTTAGAAGGCGTTCGTTCACACTTGAAATTTATAGGGTCAAAATCCACTTTGAGCGTGAAATTAAAGTATCAACCTGTCCAATTTTACTCAGTAAAAAAGCCAACTGAAAGATCTAGAATATACTGTAAAATCCTAAAGGAGATAAGGTTAATTTTTAAGGTCAAGTATTATTATAAGAAAGTGGCAACGTAGAATATACAGAATCGGTAAATTCGCTTTTTCCTTCTTTGACATATCTAAAACCTGCCACAGCGCCGATCATTGCAGCATTATCCGTACAGTCTTTTTTTAACGGTATGATCACATCTATATTTTCTTGAAGTGCCAGACTTTCAGACTCTTTCCTCAACAGCGAATTCGCAGCTACCCCACCACCTATAATTAAAGTTTTCGACCTAAACTCATCAATTGCTTTTTTTACCCGCAAAAGAAGCATGTCTACGACAGCTGCCTGAAACCCTGCCGATATGTCAACAGTATCAACTTCTGGATTATTTTTTGAATATCTAATCACAGCAGTTTTTAAACCAGAAAATGAAAGGTCCATGCTTCCTTTAATTTCTGCTCTCGGAAATTTTATCTTGTTAGAATCACCAAACTGAGCAGCCTTATCGACTGCAGGGCCTCCAGGAAAACCTAACCCGAGATATCTTGCAATTTTATCGAATGCTTCACCAGCTGCGTCATCTTGAGTTTGAGCTATTAGATGGTAACTACCCAACTCGGTCATACGAAGTAGTATGGAGTGACCTCCCGAGACCAATAGAACCAAAGCTGGAAGCTTCGGAGGAAAGTCTCTGTCCAAAAACGAAGCCAGCAGATGACCCTCGAGATGATTTACCCCTATGTAAGGCAACCCAAGGCTAAAAGCAAGTGCTTTTGCATATGATACACCTACCATCAAAGAACCCAAAAGACCCGGGCCGTGAGTAGCGCCAATTAAATCTATGTTTGCCAACCCTTTTATGTCAGCCACTTCCAATGCTTCATCTACAACATAGTTAATATTTTCGATATGAGCTCTTGAAGCAATCTCTGGAACTACACCTCCATATTTGGCGTGAATATCTATCTGCGATGATATCACCGACGACAAAGTTTTAGGCCTAAAGTTGTCTGCGATTTGATTCGATCTGAAGTCGTCGTTAATATCAATAACCGCTACTGCAGTTTCGTCACAGGAAGTTTCTATCGCCAAAACTTTCATTTAGACTCCAAACTTTGTCTTATCTTATCTAATCTAATTAGATATTGAGCTTCATGTAAACTGTCCAACAAATATACAATTGCGTCTTCTGAGGGTTGAGTATAGTATTTTTTTCTGATTCCAACGGGTGCAAATCCAAATTTTTCATAAAGACCCTTTGCTTTGTCATTTGAAACCCTGACTTCTAAGATTACTTTAACTACTGCATTTGAAATAGCATAATCCATAATTTCAACCATTAGTAATGTTGCAATTGAGAGTTTCTGATATTTTTTTGCTACTCCTATCGACAATATATGTGCTTCGTCATACAATATGGCACATATTGCATAACCGATAATCCCATCGGCACACCTAACAACCAAACAACAACGAGACTCGCTTTCGACTTCTGACAAAAATGTTTCGTAACTCCAAGGAGGATTAAAAAGTTGTTTTTCAATTTCAGTTACTTGACTTAAGTCTTGCAAATTCATTTTGTCAATCGTTAGAGAAATGCTTTCTACATTCATTAGCTTCTAGTCTCCCATCCAATTATCACATTGGGACTGCGTACATAGTTAGGTTTTAGTTCGTTTGGGAGAACAAAGTTGTCTTTGGGACTTACCTGAGCAATTTCTGCTAAGACTTCAGCGCTCGGAAAATTAAAATAATCGTTTTTAATCACTTTCGCTTTAAACCTATGATTGTTTAAATTTAACTTGCACAAGCGCTCAAAATACCTATTAACTCCAGAACCTACGAATGTAACAGTTCTCCCATCAAGATAATCTACTTTTTCTAAATCCGAAATGAAATCGTCGACAGATTTGGAAATTGGCAGACTTAGTTCATTTAAACCATTATTGCTCCCGTCATATATCGAATAATAAACTTCATCCCTTCTAGCATCTACTATTGGAACTACTATATCGCCGAACAAAGAATTAGCCTGAACTGCAAGAATCTCCAGACTTGAGACGGGAAGAATTTTAATGTTTAGCGATTTTGAAATTGCCATAGCTGTTGCTATGCCAGTTCGTATACCCGTAAACAATCCCGGACCAACATCGACTGCAATTCCCTGAATGGATTTAATATCAATTAAAACTGAGTCAAGCAACTTCTGTATAGAAGGTATCAATATTTCAACTTGTTTACTTAATTGACCGATTTTGATTCCTCCGATCAAATCTCCGTCAAAATTTAATACAACTGACAGTTGCGGAGTGGAAGTTTCAATTGCCAAAATTTTCATAGCTTATCAATTTTTACATGCTTTATATACTTATCTTCAAGGGTAGTTCCATATTTACTTTTATTAACATAAACTCTTTTAAATATCATTTTTTTAAGATCATTTATTTTGAAATTTCTTTTTCTTTCCTGCTGAAATATAATCCGTCTACCATTACTTTTTTCACGTCATCTAATCTGTTTTGATCATGGCAATATACTTTCAAAAGTCTTTCATTTTCTACTTCACCGAAACCAAAAACTACTGTCAAAAAAACGTTTTCGACAAAATCAGCTATTTTGTTCCCCCATTCGATCAGACAAATTGAGTCTAAAAACTCGTCATCTAATCCTAAGTCCAATACTTCATATAAACTGTCCAATCTGTATGCGTCTATGTGAATTAATTTGAGGTCACCTTCATATATAGCACCTATAATAAACGTCGGAGATACCACACTATCTTTGACGTGAAGAGCAGTAGCTACTCCCTTAACGAACTGAGTTTTACCAGCCCCTAAGTCACCAGTCAATATAACAGTATCTTTTGGTCTTAATATTGCTGAAATATCTTTGGCCACTTCCCGAGTCATTTCGGCTGAATCGGTTTTAATTTCGACAACCAGTTCCGATGTTGAGCTCATTTTTAACCTAGAATCGATCTAACTTTTTTAAAATCTACTTCCATTAGATCTACCACAGATTTACCACCCCGCAACGCAGCTGAAGGGTGAAATGTCGGCACCAAGGTAATATTTCTGTAACTATACAAGTTATTTCTCGCTTTTGTTATTCCTAGATCCGTATCGACTAATGCCCTAAATGCCGTATTCCCTAAGGTCAAAATTAATTTTGGATTTAGCAACTCAACTTGTTTGTTCAGATAAACCAAACAGCTGTTTATTTCAATTTTAGTAGGGGTCCTGTTGTCTTTTGGTCTGCATTTAACTACATTTGCTATGTACAAATCTTCTCGCTTCATGTTTAAACAAGTTTCAATTAAGTGATCAAGCAACTTTCCCGATCGCCCTACGAAAGGACGCTTCTGTTGGTCCTCGAAAAACCCTGGTGCTTCTCCTACTATCAAAAGTTCAGGAGATATAGCCCCTTCTCCTAAAACAGCATTTTTTCTATCATTACAAAGTAAACACTTTTTACAAGCATCCACTTTCAGAGCCAGTTTTTGAAGTTCCGCAGTTTTAGTTTCTGATATTTTGTCCTGGGATATATTGTTCTGGGATATATTGTTCTGGGATATATTGTTCTGGGATATATTGTTCTGGGTGCCTCCACCCTCGGAAACTTTGTCGTCAAACAATAAAGGCAGACTAGTTCTTGAGTCCATCAGTTAATATACTCTTTCTTAAATGTATGTCCGAGATTTGTAAGCACTTCGTAACTTATTGTATCTAATTTGTCAGCAATCTCATCGGCATCGATAGTTTCAAAGTCTTCCGATTTTGCAGATTCTGTAGTACCTGCTTTTGAAGATACTTTACTTTTAGAAATAAAATCTTTCTTTTGAGAACCTAGTATTACAACTTCAGTACCGATCTTCAGATTAGGGTTTAATTTTAGGGCGGTCACATCGACCATAATGTGGTTCATTGTTATATTTCCTACAATTTTACACCTGGTTCCGCAAATCAGAACTTCTCCCTGCATTTTGCTTAGAATACGGAAAAGTCCGTCTGCATAACCAATCTGTACGACCGCAATTAGACTGCCTATTTCTGCCATATAGTTATGTCCGTATGAAACTCCCTGTTTTCTTTCAATAGATATTAAATTTTCCACCTTCGCTACGAGAGACTTTACCGGTTTCAATACAAGTTTATTCTTGGAACTTAAAGCAATATCCTTAATCGACTTTGAGGGATAGTAACCGTATATTCCAATTCCGAATCTGACCATGTCTCTTAATGAGTCTTCAATTGAAAGTCCCGCTGCCGTATTTGCTATATGACTGAAAAGTTCGATTTTAAAGTTCTTTGTAACCTCGTAAATGAACTCATCATATTTTTTGAGCTGAATCAAATTGTTTTGATGATTTTTGATATCAGCGGTAGCCATATGCGTCCAACAAGCCTCGATCATTACCAGATTTTGATCGTTGGATAGTATCTCCATCAGCTCTTCTTTTCTACCCCCCAATCTGACCATACCGGTTTCCAATTTTAGATGGATGGGAACTTTGTCAGACCTTTTTTTAAAAAGTTCTTTTACTCCAAAATCTAGTTCGCTTCCAAAAATAAGATTGTATTTTGAATTCGGGGAATTTTTTAGTCTATTTAATTTTTCTATAATCTTGGTCAAAGTTATGAAACTATTCACAGAAATAATCGTCAAGGTCAGACCGTATTTTATTGCCGGTTCAAATTCATCTAATGTAGGTTCACTTAATAAAAGTATCGGACAACTCAAACCTGCTTTTCTGAGTTGCATTCCCTCTAAAACCGTTGCCACTGCCAAACATCCGGCTCCAGCTTCTATTGCAGCTTTTGAAACTTCTACTATCCCATGTCCGTATGCGTCTGCTTTCACGACACAGCACAATTTTGTTTTGCCAACCTGTTTTTTAAGATTTCTTACGTTTTGTTTTAATGCAGAAAGATCGATTCGAACTACCGGTATGAAACTTGTTTTTGAATTTTTTGTCATTTTCGATAAGATTGCATTCTACGACTAAATCCCCAAACCATTGAATATACAACAGTCATTACAATAGCTATAAATTTAATAATTCCTGACTTTAAATTCAATTTCTTTAACTGTTATTCTACTTGCAACTAACTACTTTGGAAGGCTTAGCTGTAAGTTTAATGCGATCATGCATTAAACTTTATCTTCTACCATAAAAGTCAGTCAGGTTGTTTAAAGCTTACTTTTGGCGGAAGTACTCATTCAAGCTTTCTACGATGGACCCAATCAGTTTAGATGAAGTTAATCCGAACTGATTAAAATCATCCCGATTCGAAATAGCATATAAACTCCTGTCTAGCCCACCTTGAAACTTTGGGCGGGAACCTAGTGCATGAATAAATGCGCCAAAAGCGGTGATCTTAGTAAGCTCAAAGATCTCTTTGGACCCGCTTCTTGCAACTAGTCCCGTAATTAAACCTGTCAGGACGTCTCCAGTACCAGCAGTTGCTAAATTAGGTGCTCCCAAATTTACCAAAAAACTATCCGAGGCGGGGTTTGCAACCGTTGTGGTTGGACCTTTTAGCAATACAATTGAGTTGGATTTTTTAGCAAACTTTTCTACGTCAGTCAAGTTAAAAGAGGTTGCAGAAGAGTTAGTTAATTTCGCAAACTCTTTTGTGTGAGGGGTCAATATTTTCGGAGCCTTAACGGACTTCAAAAAATCTATTGGATCATTAAAACTTGCTACAGCAGTTAAAGCCGATGCGTCCAATACAACAGGTATATCTATTTTTTGCAAAAAATTACGAAGTTTTATAGTATCGTCTGCCGTTAAAATAAGCCCAGGACCTATTGCAACGGTTTTAAAGCGATGGATCCTATCCAACAGATCAAGATCCCAATCGGAAGTAAACCTCTGTGTAATGGCTTCGCTAGCAGTGATAGTTTTGGTAGTATTTAAGCTCAAAACCTGGACAATCGAAGCTCCAGTATTTATCGCACAAAAAGAAGTTAGGTTTGCTGCTCCCATCATATTTTCTGAGCCAGCTACTATCATTGCGGCATGCTTCCACTTGTGGTCGGTTTTATTTAATCTTAAGTTCAGATCTTTAAAATCCTCGTATTGAACTAAGTTCCTTTTGGAAGTTATTGAATCTACGGACAAACTCTTAAAAACTACTTTCCCAGTATGAAGTAAGCCGCTGTTGTAAAAAAATCCAGGTTTTAAACCAACAAAGCTAACCGTATAGTCCGCTTTTACAGCATTTTCGAATACTTCTCCAGTATCACAATTCAAACCTGTTGGAATATCTACTGATACCACTGGAATATTTGCATACTTTGGAAATTCAAATGGTCGCTTTAAACCCGTTCCAAACGCCGCATCGACAATCAAATCACAGTCTTCAATCAAATTGACACCACTTTTAGTGTCTAAGACTTTTACGCTGACATTGTTTAAACTAAGGTACTTTGCTGCTGTTTTTCCGTCGTCACCGTTATGACCTGGTCCTGCGACAACTACAACTCTTTTCTTGTAAGGGTTTTTAAGAATCTTTAAAACTTCGATATAAATTGAATAACCCGCACGGTTAATAAACTTATCTATCTCGTTATTTTTAGCTAAGTTCGAATCAAACTCTAAAAATTCGCTTCCCGTTAAAATAGGAATCATATTATGCCTACACCAAATGTACCGTTGCATCTGAGTGACAAATGGTGAGCCTACTCACTAGATGCACCTTTTACAAGGTTCTTCCTTCGGGCTTCATTCTCACTCTCCCGAGGGTCGTTCTTGCCTCTCCGAGTACGGCCAGTATTGCTACCGGTCTTACGTTCTCTCTTCAGGTGATGAGTCAACCCATCATCTGAACTGCCGCCTGTACCAAATCGCCTGGGAACGAGCGGGGCAGTGGACCCAACTGGCCCACAACTGATAACCGACCAGTCACGGATGTTTAGCGCAGCATTCTCATCTCGATCTACCTCAACATGACAAGTATCACAAGTAAGTCTCTTTGCGAGCTTTGCACCTGTGAGTCTGCCTGCACAGTTGTGATGTATTTGCGACGAGGGGAAGAAACGATCCACAACGACTACCTTGACTCCGGCTCGTTCGGCCTTGTAGGTAAGCGTTGGTCGGAAGGCTCCGAGTCCAGCATCAGATACCGAACGGCGGAATGCCCGTCTTCTTATGCTTCGCTTCATGGCAGCGATGTTAAGGTCTTCAATCTTAACTTCGCTGTAGTTATCCACTAGGTAACGAGTTAACTGGTGGATGCTTTCACGACGGACGTATACGGCTTTGCGGTCTAACTTGACAAGCTTGGCTTTCGCTTCTCTGTGACCGTGTGATCCTGGTATCCGTCGTGAAAGATTGCGCCCAACCCTGCGGCGCTCATTAATAGTAGCTCTAAGCGGAGTGGGGTTAGGGATGGTGGTCATGCCACCATTACTATCTGCGATAGTGGCAAGTGATCTTAGTCCTAGATCGACACCAGCGAGGGGGTCTTTCTTGGGCATGGTTGTAGATGGTGGAGCAAGTACACTTGTCTTGATTGCGAGTTGGCAAGAGACGAACAGCCTACCCCATCTCTCTGATAGAGTACAGTTGAGTAGACGGGCATTGCTCTTGGCAAGATGACGCTGTATTCTGCGCGTGTTCTCCTTAGATCGCAGTGCGCCTATGGTCGGGAGCACGATTGTTCTGTGATCGTCTTCAAAGCGCATAGTGCCAGTCGTAAAACGTACTCTGTTCTGGTCTTTTTTCTTGGACTTGAATTTCGGGAAGCCGACCTTTCTACCCTTTCGTTTGCCGTGTTTGGAGCTAGACCAGTTCGATAGCGCCTGTACCAGATCAGCTATACCAGAGGCATACGCCTCTTTGGAGTTATCACCCCACCAGAGTGCGACCTCGTTCTTCTCTTGGTTCCACTGTTTGCGGAGAGCCTCAAGAGTCCACGGCGTAGATGGGTGGGTTGAGTCCTGCTTCTTTGCCTCCATGTCTGAGTTGACTTTGGCTAGTGCCCAGTTGTAGGCGACTCTTTTAGCACCGAAGTGAGACCGAACGAGAGAGGCTAACTGCGGGTCTTTTGGCCACCCTACCTCGAAGGAGGCACCCGTAATCGTCCATCCTGTTGGAACCTTCTCGCCTGTATCATCACATACATAGAAGAGTACGCTGACTGACTCTATCTCATCTCGATATTGCTCGAAATCTCCTGTGAGCAATACTTTTTTTGTCGGTTTATCTTCGTCAAGAAGAACCTTACCTCCAGTGAGATCGGCCACTTGCTGAGCCTGTGCTTTTGTCCGCATTATCGCAATCATGAGCACACCGCATCAATAGCACGCTGAGCTTTGTTAAAAGCCGAACGGCGACCATAGAGACGAGCACACAAGGACGTGAGTAGCTCCGTAACATCGCGCACTAGATCATCGTCTACCTCGGCTGGGTCTACCACAACTAACTTCCTGGACTGAGCCTCAAGTGCGGCTTCCATATACTCAGCTCCAAACCGACAGAATCGGTCTCTGTGCTCTACTAGAATCGTGTCTGCTGTTTGGTCTTTAAGTAGTGATAGAAACTTTCGCCTATGTCCGTTAAGTACCGAACCAACTTCTGTGACCACACGGTCTATTGAGTATCCATGCTCTGTAGCCCAAGTAAGGACTCTGGCAACCTGGCGGTCTAGGTCTGGCTTCTGATCAGCCGAAGAAACTCGTGCATATATGACCGCAGACTTGGATAAGTGCGGTTGAGATTCTAGGTCTCCCACCAATATGAGTTGACCTACTTTGCGTGCGGGAACAGGCAGAGTACCGGCACGATACCACTTACATGCCGTTTGAGGATGTATGCCTTGGGACAGTGCCCACTCACGCAAGTTCATTATATATAGTTATAGCACATCACTGTGTCAACTGTTGCAACCCAATATTTCCGATAGTTCGGAATTCTTATAAATTATTTTGAACTGCCTTTCAATTGCTAATTTCTTCAATCTAAAACTACCACTACAGCAATCGCACTTTTTTTTGAGTGACTCATTGATATTTCAAACCTCTCAAAAGATACTCTACTACTTTGTTCTGTTGTTTGACTATCCAGTTTTTCCTTTTCTAAGGAATTCTGTTCGGTAGCACCTATTTCTATTGCGACTTTTTCTTTACTGCTTGGCTCCCTGTTAGTTGGCTCCCTGTTAGTTGGCTCCCTGTTAGTTTGTTTTAAGCTTTCAATGATAAAACTATTCTTGTGGTTTAAAATTTCAATTCTTGGTTTACCATTAATATTGTTCGTAATTTGAATAAATCTAAAAGGCATTTTAAACATTCCACAACCAACTGCTTTAATTAAAGCCTCTTTAGCAGCGAATCTCACCGCAAAGTGTTTTGTCGGCGATTTGGATTTATTGCAGTAGGAAATTTCTGCTTCTGTGAAAAGTTTGTTTATAATATTCGGACGCCGCTTAATCAGATCATCAAACCTATCCAATTCAACTATATCGACACCTAGTAGCATTTAATCTCCGATCTAAGATCCAATTTAATTAAAAGAACCAATCTGGCTTACTGACGATCATTCAACGGTAACTGTCTTTGCTAAGTTTCTTGGTCTATCTACGTCGTTTCCAGCAAGTTTGGCCAACTCATAGGCCAAAAACTGAAGCGGAATGATGTCCACTATAGGACTGAATAATTCAAAGGTATCAGGAACATAAAAAATATTTTCAAAGTGTTTACCAATCTCTTCGTCACTATCACTTGCTACCACAAATACGTTTGCTCCGCGTGACCTGACCTCTTCTAAGTTAGACAAAACTTTGTCATACAGCTTATTTTTAGTTGCAACACCTACAACCGTTGACTGATCATCTAATACGGCGATCGGACCGTGTTTGAGCTCGCCAGCTGCATAACCTTCGGCATGAAGATAAGATATTTCTTTTAGCTTAAGAGCAGCTTCAAGCGAAGTCGGATATCCCATATTCCTTCCTATGAAAAAAAAGTCCTTAGCTCCACTAAGTTTTTGTGCTAGCTGATTGTAATCTTCTCTCCGCTTTAAAGCCATGTCGATCTTGTCTGAACAGGATAAAAGCTCTCTAAAATAGTTTTCCGCTTCGGATTTAAATAAGGTGCCCCTAAATTTTCCAAGTGAAATAGCAAACCCCAAAAGTACCGCAAGTTGACCAATGTAAGTTTTTGTTGCCGCAACCCCAATCTCTGGGCCCGCTCTGGTAAACATCACCGCATCTACGTTATTTGTTAAAGCTGACCCAACTACATTAGAGACGCTTATAATCTTAGCTCTAGATTTTCTGGCAAAATTTAACGCCGCAAGCGTATCAATTGTTTCTCCCGATTGACTTATACCTATAACAAGCGTAGATCCGTCTAAAATCGGATCTCTGTATCTGAATTCACTAGCGATATCCAACTCAACGGGTATTCTGACCCAGTGTTCAATAGCATATTTGGCTACCATGGCTGAATGAAACGAAGTTCCGCAACCCACTAAAAATACTTTTTGTATATCCATCAAGCGATTCGGGTCAAAATGAATCTCGTCAAAAAAGAGTTCAAGCTTGTTTATATCCCGATCTGCTAAGGTGTTCTTAAATGCCACAGGTTGTTCATACATTTCTTTTAACATAAAAGATTCGTGACCAAGTTTTTGGGCGTCTGCATATGACCACGTGACTTCCGTAGTTTTGAAATCTATTTCATTTAAATCTATATCATACAGCCGTAGATTATCTTGAGTTATTAGTGCGATTTGATTGTCTTTAAGGTATAAAAATTTGTCTGCCTTCTCCAAAATTGCCGCCACGTCTGAAGATATATAATTTCCCGAATTTCCCAAACCCACCACTATCGGCGACATGTTTTTAGCCACCACTATCTGACCCGGGAAATCAGAAGAAACTGCAGCAATACCGTAAGTTCCTTTAAGTAAATTGAGTGACTTTCTGACTGCTCTGACAAAATTAAGTGGATCGTCTTGGTTGCTTTGCTTTTCAACTAGAAGATTGTCTTCAATCAAATGTGCGACTACTTCAGAATCAGTGTTGGACTTTATATTGTGACCTTTTTTTTCCAGATGTAAAAGAATCTGACGGTAGTTTTCTATAATTCCGTTGTGAACAATTCCGATGCTATCGGTGCAATCTGCATGAGGATGAGCGTTAACATCATTTGGAACCCCATGCGTTGCCCATCTAGTATGAGCCAATCCTACTGTTGCCAACGAAGAATTAAGTTCTGCTATTTTAGAAAGCTTTTCGATTGATTTGTTTAAATGTGCATACTTATAAAACTTTAGTACTTCCGATTCAATCAATACCACCCCAGCAGAATCGTACCCCCTGTACTCAAGTCTTTTCAATCCTTCCAACAAAGTCTCGCTGACAGATTCTACCGTAACGGCACCAATTATTCCGCACATTTAACTCAGCAGATATCTTCTGCAATTAATTTAACTTTAGATAACAGCGAATTTAAATATTCGTCCACTAATGTTTCTGATTTTGCTTCTACCATAACTCTAATCAGTTTTTCAGTTCCCGAAGCCCTCAGAACGGCCCTGAATTCTTTCCCCTCTTTAGACTCAATCATTTTAATTTGCTCCAGCAATCTACCATCTTCTAAGATTTTATCTCTGTTGGCATACTGTTGTTCATTTAATTCAATATTTGCAAGCTTCTGGGGAAACGAGGTCATAACCGTACTAAAAAGTTCAGATACTTTCAAACCTGAATCTAAAATCAAACTAATCAGCATAATCGCATTAAGCAGACCGTCACCTGTTGGTGACAAATCTCTTCTTATAATATGACCTGACTGCTCTCCGCCCAATACATAGTTTCGATCCAGCATCGCCATAAGCACATTTTTATCACCCACGTCAGTTCTTACAACATCAATTTCTAGTTCTTTCATCGCAAGCTCAAATCCCAAATTAGTCATAGAAGTAACGACTACTCCATTATTTGTAAGCAAACCTTTGTCTTTTAGGTATTTGGCATAAAAGGCTATAATAAAATCTCCATCTATTATTTTTCCAGTCTCGTCTACGATTACAATGCGGTCACCATCACCGTCAAAAGCGAGTCCCAAATCACTGTGCGTATCAACTACTACCTTTACCAAACTGTCAGGGTTAGCCGCACCACAGTTTTCATTTATTGAATAACCGTTCTGTTCGGTGAAGATCGGGAGTACATTTAACCCTAGCTTTCTAAAAACTTTCTCCGCAAAAAGTGAAGTCGCACCGTTAGCGCAGTCCACAACCAATTTAAACTCTAAGTTCTTAGTATCCCATGAATTTTGTTTTTTGGCATTTGTTCTTTGGTTATTTGCTCTTTGGTTATTGACTTTCGATTCATTGGTTGCTGTTTTATTGGTTGCTGTTTTATTGGTTGCTGTTTTATTGGTTGCTGAAAAATCAGAAAAAAAGGAGTTCAAGATTAACTGCTCCCAAAGTTTGATTTGATCAGTTCCATTTTCAAATTGACCAACTTTAGATGTGAGTCTAAATTCTTCGGTACTGTTTATTAAGAACTCTATTTGACTTTCGATATCTGCGCTAATCTTATGTCCAGATGAGTCAAATACTTTAAAACCGTTATCGTAGTAAGGATTGTGGGAAGCAGATATTACGACTGCTGGCAGCTCCAATCTATGAGCCAAATAAGCAACCCCCGGCGTGGGTATTACTTTTAAATCAATTACGCGGGACCCCATCGAACTAAGTCCAGCTGCGATTGCTGAAAAAAACATGTCAGAACTGACCCTGTTGTCTCTGCCCACCAATACTGGTGATTCGTTAAAGACTGAGGAAACCGCTCTACCGAATCTGAGTGCAATTTCACACGTCAGCTCTGTATTAGCCCTTCCGCGAATTCCGTCTGTTCCGAACCGCACCTGAAATAAATTTATCTCTTTGAATACTGCGGTGCTTTTCGAGATTTTTTAAGTCCATATTTTTTAGACTCTTTTTCTCTAGAATCTCTTGTTAAAAACCCACCCTTTTTCAGTTCCTGCCTTTTTTCTGGATACATTTCTATAATTGCGCGTGCTATACCCAATCGAATAGCACCTGCCTGTCCTGAGCTGCCTCCACCATCAATGTTTGCGACGACATCAAAGGAGTCGGACAGATTGGCGACTTTCAACGGTTCTAAAATTAAAGCTTGGTGTACTCTAGAAGTAAAATACTCTTTTAAGTCTCGTCCATTAACTTTATGGTTTCCCGAACCGTTTAACAATCTAACTCGTGCGACTGCTGATTTTCTTCTTCCTGTTGATTGTACAAGGGTTTCTGGCATTTTATTTCCTTTTAATTGACTACTATATTTAGGTTGTTGGTTTAAGTCCTATGTTTAAATCCTATGTTTAAATCCTATGTTTAAATCCTATGTTTAAGTCCTTGAGATTAGAACTTCCCTCAATAAATTAACTACCATTTACATGTTAGATAATACTGTTTTTGCATAAGTTGCTCAGCTCTATTTATTTAAATTAAAACTTATCTAAAATAACTTCTCTGCGATATGAATTTAGTATACATACTTTCTAGCTTTTTATTTCAAGTTGAATCGGTTTTTGCGCCTGATGTGTATGCTCACTACCGACATGCACATGCAGTTTATTTATCATCTGCTTGCCCAATTTCGTCTTTGGCAACATTCCACCTACCGTTTTTTTTACTAGCTTTTCAGGATCGTCTCTTAAGAGCTCTCCAAAACTTATCTTTTTTAGTCCCCCTGGATAACCGCTATGCCGATAAGCAAATTCCAAGTCGGCTTTGTTCGCCGTTAGCTTGACCGCTTCTGCGTTAACTATAACGACATGATCTCCAGTATCTGCGTTCGGCGTATAGATAGGTTTGTGTTTACCCATTAAAAGTTGGGCAACTTGTGATGCCAAACGCCCTAAGGGCACATCTTTGGCATCTATTAAATACCACTCATGGGTTATTTCTTTTGCTTTAGGAGTGTATGTTACCAATTTAACTACCTGCTTTTTTTATTAAAGATTAAACTAATTTACCGGTAAACTTTCAAAGGCAATATTTATAGCTAATATTCCTAAACAATTCCGCCGATAAATTTTATAAATTACAACTTTAAATTAACTTTACAATAACTATTTCTTTTATTTACTGTTTTTCTACAGCAATATCCAACAGCATTATCATCTGGTTTAGATTACAGCAAACCGTTAAACATTTACAGGTCAGAATAATTCTACCTTGTGATCCGTTTTAAACAGCTCCTCTTGATATTCTACATGAACCAGATGAAGTCCGTGGGGGGGAGCAATAAAAGTCAAATCAGTTCTGCTTTTACCCTTTAATATTCTATCAAGTTCTGATGCGGGGCGTTTACCGGTTCCAATTTCAAGTAATAATCCCACAATTGAACGCACCATTTGGTGACAGAAAGCGTTAGCATTGATCTCAAATACATCGTATGAAAGCGAGCTTTTTTTCATGGCCGCAAAGTTAACTCGTCGAACATTTGACTTTTGGAGTTTGGAGGATTTACAAAATGCGCTGAAATCATTTTCGCCACTTAAATAGCTACAGGCTAAATTCATTTCGTCTAAATCTAATTTTTGTGGTACGGGATAGGCATATCTCAAGATCATCGGATGGTAGAACTCTTCTTGGATAATAAAATAGTTATATGTTCTGGACTTGGCAGAAAACCTGGCATGGAACGAGTCACTGACTTCAGTTGCCTCTAAGACTCCAATTGAGTCATCCAGCATCTTATTTAATGATTTTAACAGTCTTGACTTATCAAAAAACTTTTTCAACAAGCTCTCGTCAACGTCAAAATGAACTACCTGAAACTCCGCATGAACACCAGCATCGGTTCGGCCAGCACAAACAACATACACCTCTTGGTTAAATATTTTTGACAAACACGAGTTGATCTCGCCAGCAACGGTTTTTTGATTGACCTGGTTCGCAAAGCCATGATAGTCTGTTCCGTCATATGATAGAAGTAAGGCAATTCGCTTCATCTGTCACCTCGCTTAGTGACACTAAATTTTTAACACCCGATAATTTTTAATTTCGGTAAACTTTTATGTCGGATAAAATTGTAAATTCTCGCTCATTTTAAATGAGACTGTAATGATTTAATGACACTATTCAATGACAGTGTAGTTATTAAATGAGACCTGTAGCCTTTAAGACCAAAGGTTTAATCTTAGTTGCTACAACTTTTAAAATTGCACAGCTAAAATCAAACAAACTCAATTTTGGCCATCGGAGCATTGTCACCTTGTCGCTGGCCTAGCTTTAGAATTCTGGTATAACCGCCGTTTCTATCAGCATAGCGGGGTCCAAGCTCCTCAAACAGCTTATGTGCCATGTCCTTATCTCTGATTAAAGCTACCACTTGTCGGTGCTGATGAACACCGCCGATTTTTGCCTTTGTAACAACCTTTTCTACGACGGGTCTTAAAGCTTTAGCCTTTGCTTCCGTAGTTACAATTCCTTCAGCCGCAATCAAGGAGGCCACTAAGTTACCCATCATTGCTTTTGAGTGTTCAGCATCCCCACCAAATCTTCTGCCTTTTTTAGGCGTACCTCTCATAATAAACTTCCTTTTAAGCTCCCTGGTGTCCTCGTAATGCGAGCCCACGTTCATCTAACTTAGCAATTACTTCGTCCAAAGATTTCTGCCCAAAGTTGGTAAATGCCAACAGCTCTTCTTCGCTATGCTGTATAAGTTCTCCTATGGTAGCGATCTGAGCTCTCTTTAGACAGTTCATGGGACGTTCTGACAGTTCCAAATCCTCAATTAACAGCTCTAAGTCAGGTGAACCAACAACGGTAGTGGAGATCTCCCCCAGCTGCAATCCAATCGGATCTTCACTCATGGTAGCTACCAGTTCCATCAAAGTTTTAAGGGTCTCACCAGCTGATGCCAAGGCTTCCGCTGGACTTAAAGATCCGTCTGTTTCAATGTCTAAAATAAGCTTTTCAAAATCGGTAGACTGTTCCACACGGGTTGGTTCAACATCAATTGATACTCTTCTAACTGGCGAAAAAATTGCGTCTATTGGAATCACACCAATTGTATTGGATCTAAGAGCTCTTTCGGATGACAGATAGCCACGACCTTGTTCAATAGTAAGATCGACTGCAAGCCGACCCTTTGAGTTAACCGAAGCAATATGTAGGTCCTTATTTATTATTTCAACTTCTGAGGTTACATGAATATCTTCGGCAGTAACGTCTTTTGACCCTCTTATGTCAATTCTGGCAATTACAGGTTCAACTGAATAACTCTTTAATATAAGATCTTTTATATTTAATATGATCTCAGTGACATCTTCTTTTACGTCTGGAATAGTAGAAAATTCATGCAAGGCATCGTCAAATCTTAATGTAGTAACAGCAGCTCCCGGAATAGACGACAATAACGTTCTTCTTAATGAATTTCCAATTGTGTGCCCAAACCCGGGTTCAAGCGGGGACATTACAAACTTTTGCCTATTGGCAACTTCATCCCCCATGGGCTGAATTGTAGGTCTCTGAATAATTAGCATATCTTTATATTCTCCTTAAACTTTATAAGTATTCAAAATGTAAGTTTCTAATAGGTAAGTTTCTATATTTAGCAATTAATACATAAGTATATAAATTCGGGGTGTTAATAACGGTTTTGCTTTTAAATAAAAAATTTCGATAACCTTGCATAAAAAACTTAACAAAAATTATTTTGAGTAAAGTTCAACAATCAACTGCTCTTTAATAGGTGCATCCACATGCGCCCTTAAAGGCAAATTGTTAACCTTAACTGTAAACTTGTCGTCGGATCTCTCAAGCCAAGCTGGTACTGCTCTCTCCAATACCGATAAGTTGTGCTGTATAACAGCAAATTCTCGGGCTTTAGAGCTTAAAACAATTTCATCATCTTTTCTAACTTTATAACTTGGTATCGTAACTCTCTTGGCGTTCACTAGAACATGTCCGTGTCGTACCAGCTGCCTTGCCTGACTTCTGGAAGCACCCCATCCCGCCCTAAAAGCTATATTGTCCAAACGAGTCTCCAAAGTTAAAAGCAACATCTCACCTGTAATGCCTTGGGATCTGTTAGCTTGTTCGTAGTAGTTGGCGAACTGAGTTTCTAATACGCCATAAATTCTACGAGCTTTTTGTTTTTCTCGCAACTGAGTCATATACTCAGAGCCCTGTCTCATACGATCTCTACCATGATCTCCGGGAGGATATGGACGCCTGGTCACGGGACATTTTACTGAATCGCACTTCGAACCTTTCAAAAAAAGCTGCGTTTTTTCCCGTCGGCATAATTTACAAACCGGTCCTATATATCTAGCCACTTATTTCCTCTTTCATACAAATAAAGATCTCTTTTACTTTGGTGATAAGTTGCAACATAAACTTAAACTCTTCTTCGTTTCTTAGGACGACATCCGTTATGTGGCATCGGGGTTACATCTCTCGTGGAAGTTACTTCCAAACCCGCTGCAGACACTGATCTGATAGCAGTTTCTCTGCCCGAACCGGGTCCTCTAACTAATACTTCGACTTTTTGCATTCCGTGTTCCATCGCCCTTTTTGCACAAGCCTCTGCTGCTAACTGAGCGGCAAACGGAGTAGATTTTCTCGACCCTTTAAATCCCACATTGCCAGCCGACGACCAAGCAATTACATTTCCCTCGTTATCGGTAATAGATACGATAGTATTGTTAAACGAACACTTGATGTGAACTACTCCAGTTGAAACTTTCTTCCTGTCTTTTCGCTTAACTTTTTTCGTGCCTCCAGCACTTCTCGGTTTTGGCATAACTCCTCTAATTTATATTCTTGTTTCTTTAAACTTTTTAACTTAACTTATCTTAACTGGACCAACCGTCAACATATTTGAACCAAAAACAAACCGTCCCCAAGTGTTACTAATTCGTTTCGACCAGAGCTTATATTTTAGCTACTTCTTAACTTTTTTCTTACCCGCAACAGTCTTCTTCGGACCTTTTCTAGTTCTAGCATTCGTATGAGTTCTTTGACCCCTTACCGGCAATCCCTTTCTGTGCCGAAGACCCTGATAACAACCGATCTCCATTTTACGTTTTATATCTGCGGCGACATCTCTTCTAAGATCACCTTCTACTTTTAAGGTCTGATCTATGTACTGACGAAGTTTATTAACTTCATCATCTGTTAGATCCTTTACTCTTGAATCTTTATTGATACCAGTCGCTTCCAATATCTGATTTGAAACTGGTCTTCCTATTCCATAAATATAAGTTAATGAGACTTCCACTCTTTTGTCTCTGGGGATATCTACTCCAGCGATTCTTGCCATTTAATTTAACCCTGCCATATTGTTACGTTCTGCCATATTGTTACGTTCTGCCATATTGTTGAGTTCTATTTTCCTGTTGAATACTGTCTTGCTATTAAGTTTCACTATACTATTAAAGTTTTTTATTTTATCTGTAGTCACGTTAACTTCAGCAATCTTTTTATTGGTTGCAGCCATGAAAGTTATCATACGCCATAGCCTCCATGTCTGCTACTAACCTTGTCTTTGCTTGTGGCGAGGATTATCGCAAATTACCATTACTTTTCCGTGCCTTTTTATTACCTTACACTTTTCACATATTGCTTTAACGCTTGGTCGAACTTTCATCTCATTCCTGTATTATTTATTACTGTATTATTTATTACTGTATTATTTCTGCCATCTATGTATCAGCTATCTATTTCTATAACCTTATATCGCTTTAATTGCTATTTTTTTAACCTGTCTATTTTTTAAAGCTACGAATATGTCACTGCTCTTACTTGTATCTACTTATATCTATAAGTAATGCGCCCACGTTGCAAATCATATGGAGTTACCTCCACCTGTACTTTATCTCCTGGCAATATCCTAATCCTGTGCATACGAACTTTACCCGACGAGTAAGCCAAGATCTTATGACCGTTTTCTAGTTCTACCCTAAACATAGCATTGGGCAAAGGTTCTATGACCGTACCTTCTAACACAATCGCCTCTTCTTTTTGTTTATTCAGGTGAACCTCCGTACGTTCTTTCTAACGACAATGATCGACTTACCGTTTTTGTTGTTTATTAAGTGATATTTTGTGCTCAATAAAATCAATTTATAAAATGGCACAAAAATAACCGATAATATATATTAGCACTTTTAAAGGGTCGTCAGTACCGTCGGACCAGCGTCGGTAATTGCGATGGTATGTTCAAAATGTGCCGAAAGCGATCCGTCTTTTGTTACTACCGACCAACCGTCGTCAAGTACTACAGTTTCAGCTCCTTTTTCATTAACCATAGGTTCTATGGCAAATACATGTCCCACTTTGAGCCTAGGGCCAGGATGACCCGGCCAGTAGTTTGGAACCTGCGGTTCTTCGTGCATTCTAGTACCAATAGCATGACCTACGTACTCTTTTACAACTGAGTATCCCGCAGCTTCGGCTACATCTTGAATTGCCCTGCCCACTTCGTGAAGGTGATTTCCTGCCACCAATTTATCGATTCCTGCAAATAGGCTCTTCTCAGTAACCTCAATCAGTCTACTAACCGACTTCGATACGTTGCCAACTCCAACACTGAATGCGGCATCTCCGTGGTATCCATCAACGATCGCACCACAATCGACCGATATCAAATCTCCTTCTTTTAATACATAACTCCCTGGGATACCATGAACAATCATGCTATTGGGAGAAGTACAGATCGTTGCAGGAAATCCGTGGTAACCAAGAAAATTAGAAGTTGCACCTCTTTTTTCCAGTACATCTCTTGAGACCTTATCCAACTCCAAAGTAGTTACCCCCGGTTTTATCGCACTGCGTATTTTTTCATGAATTTCAGCTACGACTTTGCCAGCTTTAGCCATCTTTTTAATTTCATCTTCGTTTCTTATCATTTTAAAAAATCTTCATGAATTTACATGGAAATGTTACTGTCTTTCCTTCAATACGGAATCAACTTCTTTAATTATTCTTTTCAGAATTACCTCAGTGGAACCGACTCCGTTTATATCTTTTAGCAGATTCGATTTTGAATAGTATTCCATCAGCGGAAACGTCTCTTTGTCATAAAGTTCTAGCCTCCTTAAAATCGCACTTTCGGTATCATCTTCACGTTGTATAACTTCACCGCCACACACATCGCAAGTCCAGTTAATCTTCGGCGGAAGAGAAGTGGAATAAACTGTCTGGCAGTCAACGCAGACCCTACGCGACGCCAGCCTCTTTATAACAATATTTTTTGGTACATCTAAGTTGACAACCGCATCAAGTTTATTGGGTAGTAACATTTCGTCCAAGGTTTTAGCCTGACTTACAGTCCTCGGATATCCGTCTAAAATGAAACCAGTCTCGATGGCAGCATCCTGCATTAATCTGTTTTGGACCATCTGAGTTACGATTTGATCTGGAATTAACTCACCAGCATCCATAGCGGCTTTTGCCTTAAGTCCAAGTTCCGTTTTTTGCCTTACATTAGACCTAAGCATATCCCCAGAAGAGATATGAGGAATAGCATAGTAGTGGGACAGCCTGACGCACTGAGTGCCTTTTCCCGCCCCCTGCTTCCCTAAGATTACTAGGAGAGCCCCTTTCTCCACTAACTTAAGAACCCCTCATAGTTTCGCATCGTCAACTGAGAATCTATCTGCTTTAAGGTTTCTAGCGCAACGCCAACAACAATTAAAACGGTTACCCCAAACGGCGGAATATTCTTGATATGCCAAAAATAAAACGGAATCGCAGGAAGTGTTGCAAAAATAGCCAAATATATTGCCCCTGGTGTCGTTATTCGATTTAATATCCTGTTCAAATAGTTTTCGGTCTGAGGACCAGGTCTTATTCCAGGAATATATCCCCCTTGTTTTCTAACTATATCCGCCTGCTGAATCGGATCAAATACAATCCGTACAAAAAAGAACGTAAATACCACCACAAAAAATGCGTAAATTGCCATATAAGTAGGATTATACGACTGAATATAGTTACTCACAAAGTTCTGGAACCCTTTGGATGGAATTACCTGAGCGATAATAATCGGTATATATAACAACGAAGAAGCGAAGATGACGGGAATTACACCGGCTTGATTTACCTTAAGTGGGATATAAGAAGACTGCTGCTGAGTCTCCCTTCGTCCCAACATTCGTTTAGCGTAGACAACCTGAATTCGTCTCTGACCCTGTTCCATAAATACGATTCCAACTAACATTGCAATAACCAATATTATGATCGTCCAGAAATCAAACTCACCTCCCTGAAGTAAAACTACCGAAAATACACCTGGTACATTGGACAATACGTTAGCAAATATAAGAATCGACATACCGTTACCTATACCGTGTTCAGTAATTAACTCCCCCAACCACATAACAAAAGCAGTTCCTGCGGTAAAAGTCAATATAATATAGGCCGCCCTAGGAAAGTTCCAATCGGGAATCAAATCAGTTGCAGTTCCAGTATTGAACAGACCGCCAGAATGCGCCGCATAGGTAAATCCAGATGCCTGTAACAAAGCTAAACCCACAGTCAGATACCTAGTAGTCTGAGTAAGTTTTTTTTGTCCGATTGGACCTTCATCTCTCCACTGCTGAAGTTTCGGAATTGCCGTTGTAAGCATTTGAATTATGATAGAACTTGTGATATAGGGCATAATTCCCAGACCGAATACAGCCATCCTGGTTAAAGCCCCTCCAGTAAATAAAGACAGAAAAGTTAAAATACCGCTCGATTGAGACTGAATATTTATCTTTTCCAAGAGGTGGATATCTATTCCCGGAACGGGAACATTGGCTCCCAACTGATATGCCAAAACAATAAAGACAGTAAAAAGAACTTTCTTTCTAAGATCTGCTACTTTAAATATATTTGCTAGCTTTGAAAACATTTGGCAGTTACACTATTTTCTTAAGGTTATTTATCTATCTTCTTTAGGTTATTTATCTGTATCAGTTATCGAAACTTTGTTTCTTAAACAGAAGCTCGAATTTAATATATTCTATTTATTTCAAATATCCGTTAATCCCAACGTTAAGTTAATCCCAACGTTAAGTTAATCTCAGCATTAAATTAATCTCAGCGTTAAATTTTTTCCTAAATTTAACTAAGATAAATTCTACAATTAATTTATTATGCATACTTGACGGTTAGTACTTATACCTAAATTATCGGCTTTTGGGTTACTTTTTCGTTAAACTGACAGTTAATTGAATAACGCAACTAGAAATCTCTGATTACCTGTTCGAAAGCGCATTACCGCGAACTGGCGGTCTGCCCGATTTAAACGGAAGCTCAATCTTCTCGCAAGTACCTCCAGCTTTCTCTATCGCTTCTTTAGCTGATATAGAAAAACCATGAGCTTTAACAGTATATGCTGTTTTCATCTCACCTCGACCGAGTACTTTAACCAGACAGTTTTTTGGAACCAATCCGTAGCCGTACAATACTTCGGGCGTTATCTCTTTATCTTCAATTTTCGAGATCGTATCCAAATTTACGATCGAATACTTTATCTGAAATGGGTTTCTGAACCCCTTTAGCTTCGGGATTCTCTGAGTTAAAGGCAATTGACCACCTTCAAATCCAGGTTTGATATTATTCCTGGCCTTTTGACCTTTGGTACCTCTGCCCGCAGTTTTCCCACCTTTACCCCCAATACCCCGGCCTACTCGTCTTTTTTCTTGTTTAGAACCTATTGCGGGCTTTAAGTCGTGAAGTTTCATTTTGACTCCTGATATTCCTTTTTTTATAATTTGTAAATTACCGATCTAAACTTCTAACGTAAATTGTTAGCAAATTGTCAAACTCTGATAATGATTGATATTTTATAAATCCTTAAATCTGTCTTATATGACCTGTCTGTAATAAATTTCTATTAGAAATCCTACAATTAGTTATTTGCTTCTAGTAGTCTTATTCTGAAACCTTTTCAATCGAAATCAAGTGACTAACTTTATTTATCATTCCCTGTATTTCGGGTCTATTTGGCAGTAGGTTAACTTGACCAATTTTTCTCAATCCCAAAGCTCTCATCGTTGCTTTGGTTTTCGGTTTTACGCCTATAGTTGATTTAATTTGCTTTACTTTTATCTGCTCTTCGGCCATCTAATTTTCCTTCTCTGTTCAACTCAAGTTCATCTATTTTAAGTTCATCTATTTTAATTTCACCGATATTAAGTTCATCTATTTTAATTTAAAAATTAAGTATTTGCAACTTGACTCTGCTTGATTGAAGCACCTACTCCTATTCAATATGAGTTTTTTTGTTTATTGAATTTAAAAATCCTTTCGGAACGATCTCATCTATTGCCTTTCCTCTTAAACGGGCGATTTCGGCGGGTCTTTTTAAGTTCTTAAGACCGTCGATAGTAGCATGGGCAACATTTATACCGTTGGACGAACCTAACGACTTTGCCAAAATGTCGTGAACTCCAGCCATCTCCAAAATCGCTCTTGCCGCACCTCCAGCAATAACACCAGTTCCAGGAGCTGCTGGCTTTAACATAACTCTTCCAGCTCCGCTTTGTCCGATAATGGGATGGGCAATCGTACTGTTAACCAACGGGACTTCAAACATCGATTTTTTTGCTTCTTCTATACCTTTTTGAACCGCGATACCAGCTTCTTTTGCTTTTCCGTAGCCAAGTCCTACATGTCCTTTGCCATCGCCCACTACCATCAATGCAGTAAATGAAAACCTGCGACCACCCTTTACCACTTTTGCCACTCGGTTTACTTTTATCGTTCTTTCTTCTAATTCAGTTTCCATCAAAACTCCAATCCTGCTTGCCTTGCGGCATCGGCTACTGCGGCGACTCTTCCGTGATATGAAAATCCACCTCGGTCAAATACTACCTTTTTAATTCCGGCTTCTTTTGCTCTAGTTGCAATCAAATTCCCTACTTCTTTTGCGGTATCAGTACCATTTTTAACTTGAGATTTTACCCCTTTCTCGTAAGAAGAAGCTGCAACTAACGTTTTACCCACAGTATCGTCGATTATCTGGGCTGATATGTGTTTAACGGAACGGAAGACCGATAGCCTAGGCCTTTCGGATGTACCGACTATCTTGTTACGCATTGAGCTATGACGCTTGCTACGTCTTTTTGATGCGCTTAATGTACTCATTTTCCGGTCTTGCCTGCCTTTCTTAAAATTCTCTCCCCTGCATACCTAATACCTTTGCCCTTGTAAGGTTCTGGCTTTCTTAACTTTCTTATATTTGCTGCCACCTGCCCCACCAAAGCCTTATCAATCCCTTTTATGATGATCCTAGTAGGTGCTGGTACTTCAAATGATATGCCTTGCGGTGCTAGTATAGTAACTGGATGGCTGAAACCAAGAGACATATCCAAAGTGGTATCGCCTTTAGCTTGGGCTCGGTATCCCACTCCGACTATTTCAAGTTCTTTTGTAAATCCGTTTGAAACTCCACTAACCATATTGGATATTAACGTTCTCGTCAATCCGTGTAACGCCCTCTGATACCGTTCGTCGTTTGAACGATATACCATTGCCTGAGAACCAGTTACCTCAACTGTAATCAAATCGGGAAGTTTGTGCTGAAGCTCGCCTTTGGGTCCTTTAACGACAACTGTGGAACTGTCTACGGCAACAGAAACATTAGCCGGTATCTCAATCGGTTGTTTTCCTATCCTTGACATTTAATAATTGCTCCTTCAAATAAATTTATTACTACCAAACATGGCAGATAACTTCCCCGCCAACATGTTTCTGTCTGGCTTGCTTGTCGGTCATAAGACCCTGGGAAGTCGAGAGAATAGCAGACCCCAATCCTCCCAAAACTCTGGGCAGTTTGTCGGCACTTGCGTAAATTCTAAGTCCTGGCTTGGATATTCTCTTAATACCGCTTATTGTTCTTTGTCTATTCTTCGAGTATTTAATTTCAATCTTTAAGACATTGTCTTTAAAGTTATTCTCACTTAACACCTCAAAACCTGTTATATAACCTTCAGAAAGTAGAACATTGGCTAATGCCACTTTCAATTTTGAAGATGGCATAACTACTTCAGTCTTCAATGCTGCATTCGCATTTCGTATCCTGGTTAGCATATCGGCTATAGGATCAGTCATTGTCATTTTCTATAACCTCCTTTACCAACTAGCCTTAGTGACACCGGGTATTTCGCCGTTATGTACCATGACTCTCAGACATATTCTGCAGAGACCAAATTTTTTAAATACTGCTTTAGGCCGTCCACATCTTTGACACCTGGTATACTGCCTTACTTTAAATTTCGGCTTTTTCATCTGCTTTTGAACTAGTGCTTTTTTTGCCATTTAATTTTGCTTTCCTTCACGCCTAAATGGAAACCCTAACGCTTCCAAAAGTAATCTTCCACTGTTGTCGTCTTTTGCCGTAGTTACTATAGTAATATCCATACCTCTTATCGAATCGATCGCATCGTAGTTAATCTCTGGAAAGATGATCTGTTCTGTGATGCCGAAAGTATAGTTACCATGACCGTCAAAGGACTTCCTGGACAAACCTCGAAAGTCCCTGATCCTTGGAATAGCTACTGCCACCAAACGATCGTAGAACTCCCACATCCGAGCTGATCTCAAGGTGACCTTGACTCCAATCGGCATTCCTTGGCGAAGTTTAAACTGAGAAATTGAAGCTTTTGCTCTCGTTACTACGGGCTTTTGGCCTGATATCACAGTCATATCTCTTACTGCACCGTCGATTAACGACTGTTGCATTGTAGCTTTACCAACTCCCATATTTAATACGATCTTATCTAAAGTCGGCACTTGCATAATATTCTTAAGTCCCAACGAACTCATCAGATCATTTTTGATACTGGAATTAAATTTCTCTTTAAGTCTTGGTATATTTTTTTCTGTTGTATCTTTCACAGATTGGTCAGCACTGCTCACAGTTCACCTTCACATTTTCTACATATTCTGGTTTTTAAGGATCCATCAATCTTCACGCCAATTCTCGTAGGTCCGCAAGTAGGACAAACTATCGCAACAGCAGAAGCCGAAATAGGCATGTCTTTGTCGATAATTCCTCCCTGCATTAAAGTCCTAGTTGCTTTGGTATGTCTTTTGGCAATATTTATTCGATCCACGATAACCTTATTATCGTTTGGAATAACCCTTATGATTTCGCCCTCGCGACCTTTATCTTTACCAGACAAAACCTTTACCTTGTCACCTTTTTTCAGTTTCATTTAGAGCTTCTCCTCAATATAAAATATTTCATTAAAGCACTTCGGGTGCTAACGAAATAATTCTCATAAATTTTTTGTCTCTTAGCTCTCTACCAACAGGACCAAAAATTCTGGTACCTCGAGGCTGAGACTGGTCGTTTATCAACACTGCAGCGTTCTCGTCAAATCTAATATAACTGCCATCGGGTCGTCTTTTTTCTTTTTTAGTTCTGACCACAACACATTTAACTACGTCACCTTTTTTAACGGCGGCACCGGGAATCGCATCTTTGACGGTTGCTACAAATACATCCCCAATCGTTGCGTATCTCCTTTTTGACCCGCCCAGTACCTTGATACACAATACCTCTTTGGCTCCAGAATTGTCTGCGACCTTAAGTCTGGATTCTTGTTGAATCATCTTGCCCTCTCCACGATTTCCACTAACCTCCAGTGTTTCAGCTTGGACAGCGGTCTAGTTTCGGCGACTTTTACCCTATCTCCGATATTTGCACTATTGTTCTCATCGTGAACATACAGCTTTTTACTCCTTTGTACGATCTTTCTGTACTTTGGATGTCTTACGCGTTGAATATCTGCTACCACGATTGTCTTGTTCATCGCCCGAGATATAACTAATCCTTCACGCTCTTTCCGATTAGTCCTTTCTTTTAGTTCCTTACTTTCTTCGTTGGCTTCTTCGCTCATCTTTTGTCCTGTGTTCTTATCTGTTACTGTGTTCTTATCTGTTACTGTATTCTTATCTGTTACTGTATTCTTATCTGTTACTGTGTTATATTTTTTGTTTATAATGGAATGATCGCCGAAATTTTAATAGTTAGTTAGATATAACATAAATTATTCTGCGACTTTATCTGAAGACTCCGAATCTTTTTCTTCATCTAAATCGCTATCTTCATCCGCTTTATTAGAATCTTCAGCATTAGCATTCACTTTATTACTGTCTTCAGCATTACTGTCTTCAGCATTACTGTCTTCAGCATCATCTTCTTCTAATACTTCTTGGTTTGATACTTGGTTTTTGGTATCCGCTTCAAAGTCTTCATCTTGATCATCCAAGTTATCTGATTCGGTATACAACTCGTCATACTCTTCAGATTCGTCCTCAACTAAAGTAGCTTTTTTAGCTTCCTCTTCCAACTCTTTTTCAACCATCCTAGCTTTTGTACCGAAAAGTCTGCCTTCTTTTGCTTTATACTTTGCAACAACTTCACCTTCGGACTTTTGTGTCGGTTTCAAATGGACAATATTTAATTCTTTTTCATGAATAATTGTTATAAGTCTGGCAATTTCACGCTTAAGTTTTTTAATAGATGATACGTCTCCAAGTTGATTTGTAGCAGCTCTAAACTTTAAAGCTGTCAGCTCCTTTCTGGCATCTTTTAGCCTTGAAACAAGCTCTTCATCATGATAAGTTGAAAGCTCCGAGGCCTTAGTCATTTTACGATTACCTCCGCATTCTCTCTTACAATGAACTTTGCCTTAAAGGGGAACTTTTGAATTGCCCGTTCCATGGCAGATCTCGCAAGGTCTACGTCTACTCCCGAGAGTTCGAACAAAACTCTACCAGGCCTTATTACAGCAACCCAATGTTCAGGGTTTCCTTTGCCCGAACCCATTCTTGTTCCTGCTGCTTTTTGAGTGACTGGTTTGTCGGGGAAAACTCGAATCCATACTTTTCCACCACGCCGAATATGTCGGGTCATTGCGATACGGGCAGCTTCAATCTGACGAGCAGTAAGCCAAGCTGGCTCAAGCGCCACTATTGCATATTCCCCAAAGTTTATTTCGTTTCCGCCTTTAGTCAAACCCGACAGTCTACCTCTCTGAGTTTTCCTGTGCTTAACTTTCTTCGGCATTAACATACTATTCGTTCTCCTTCTTAAAGTGAGGTGTTTCGTGATGATCGCCTCGAACGCGCCTTTCGATTTCCTCTTCTTCGGCCAAAAGTTTTTCCAACTCATCTACATCCCCAGAAGATGCTGCCGTTTGAACTACTGTTTCAACAACTACATCTTCACCAGGATTATCGGCGACCAAAGCGGATTTCCTTTTACCTCCACCAGCAGTTACAATACGTTTTTTCGGCGTGAGGATTGGGCTTTCTGCTTGGGGCGTTTGTTCTTGAACATGCCTATCGTCGACAGAAGTACGATACGGGACTACGTCGCCTTTATATATCCAAACCTTAACTCCGATTCTGCCAAAAGTTGTCTTGGCTTCTCTGACTCCATAATCGATATCGGCCCGAAGAGTATGGAGTGGCACTCTCCCTTCGCTGTAAGCTTCTTTTCTAGCCATTTCTGCACCACCCAATCTTCCAGAACACTGAACTTTTATTCCAAGACCGCCAGCTTTCTGCACAGACTGGATAGCTCTTTTCATAGCACGCCTAAAACTGATTCTTCGTGACAACTGATCGGCAATACTCTGGGCAATTAAGCTTGCATCTAAATCAGGCTGTTTAATTTCCTGAATGTTAAGCTGTATTTTATTGTTGCCAGTAATCCTTTCTAACTTCTTACGTAACCTTTCGGCTTCTGCCCCTCTTCGCCCAATTACTATTCCAGGTCTCGCAGAATGTATATCGACTTTTAGTCTATCTCTAGTTCGCTCCACTTCAATTCTAGATATCGCAGCAGCTTCAAGTTGAGAGTTAAGAAAATCTCTGATTTTCCAATCTTCTATAACAGTTTGTCGATAGTTCTTTTCATCAAACCATCGTGACTTCCAATCGGTTGTCACACCTATTCTAAAGCCGTAAGGATTTACTTTCTGTCCCATTTAATCTTCCTTCTCAGCATCATCTAATTCAGCATCATCTAATTCAGTAGTAGTTAAATCGGTATTATCCACCACTACATCACTTGACTCATTTTCGACCGTATCATTGTCGTCTGTTGTTTTAGTAACCTCTATATTTTTGCCCGTGGTTTCTTCTTCTAGCTCAGTTTCCGTTTCTTTTTCAGCTTTTACCGAACTTTCAAGGTCATCTATTTCAACTTCTTCTGTATTTGAGACGTTTTCACTGTTATCTACATTTGCTGACGACTCGGTAACTTCCTCAGTTGTGTCGGAACCTTCCTTAGCTAACGACAAATCATCTATTTGTTTATCCGCTCCAGATTCCTGAGCTGCTTTAACTCTTCTCTGACGCTTTGCGGTCAGTTCGGCATTTTTTCTTTCTCTAATTTTTGTCAACTCTTCGTCAGACAGACGTGCCAACGATATCGTTATGTGACAAGTTCTTTTACGAATTCGACTTGCCCTTCCTCTCGCTCTAGGACGAAATCTTTTAATGGTCATACCCTCATCGGCATAACACTCTAATACATAGAGTTCCATAGCTTCAAAGCCCTGTCGGCTCTGAGCGTTGGCCAAAGCTGCTACCAGAATTTTCTTCACCATTCCAGCAGAACCTCTATTAGTGTTCTCGAGGATACCCAGCGCAACCTCTGCCTGCTGACCCCTTATTAAATCCAAAACTTCACGCACCTTAAAGGCAGAAAATCTGATATGTTTTGCCGAAGCACTTGCAATCGGTTCGCTTGAAATAACTGTCATGGTCTACCTTCTACCTTGCTTTTCTTGACCAGCATGAAACTTAAATGTTCTAGTTGGAGCAAACTCGCCGAGTTTGTGACCAACCATAGACTCAGAAATATATACTGGAATATGTTTTCTTCCGTCGTGAACAGCCAAAGTATGGCCTACCATATCTGGAATAATAGTTGACCGTCTAGACCAAGTCTTTATAACCCTTTTGTCGCCTTTGGCGTTTAAATTTTCTACTTTCTTTAACAGGTGATCGTCTACAAACGGACCTTTTTTCAGGCTTCTGGGCATAAATTACCTCCTGGCTCCTCGGCCTCTGCGCTTACGAATTATTAGCTTATCTGAATCTTTCCTCAAAGCTCTTGTTCTACCCTCGGGCTTTCCCCAAGGAGATACGGGGTGACGACCACCAGAACTTTTGCCTTCGCCGCCTCCCAGCGGATGATCGACAGGATTCATAGCGACTCCTCTGGTTTGCGGACGTACACCTTTCCATCTGTTCCGACCAGCTTTGCCAATTTTAATAAGCTCGCTTTCAGAATTGGAAACTTCTCCAACGGTAGCTCTGCAATCGATCGGAACTCTTCTCATCTCTGAAGACGGTAACCTTAAAGTGGCAAACCCGCCTTCTTTTGCAACCAACTGTATAGCGGAACCAGCGCCCCTTCCCATTTTTCCTCCTGCTCCCGGCTTAAACTCCACATTATGAACAACCGAACCCACTGGCATATATCTGAGCGGAAGCGCATTCCCTACTTTTATCTCCGCATCTCTTCCAGATTTGACCGTATCGCCAACTTTAAGACCTTTAGGGGCTAAGATATATCGCTTTTCACCGTCGTGATAGTGTAGTAAAGCAATTCTAGAATTCCTATTCGGATCGTATTCGATAGTTGCCACTTTTGCTGGAACCGAATCTTTGTTCCTTTTGAAATCTACGATTCTGTACTGTCTCTTATGTCCACCTCCCCTGTGTCGAGAGGTTTTGCGTCCGTAGTTATTTCTACCGCCCGAAGAAGATATCGACTTAAGAAGTGACTTTTCGGGTTTGTCGGTAGTAATTTCGCTGAAATCAGATACCGTCTGAAATCTGCGTCCAGGAGATGTCGGTTTACGCTGCCTTAATGCCATATTAACTTCTCGCTTCCTCGAACAGTTCTATCTTGTGATCTGGAGCCAAGGTAACTATCGCTCTTTTTGTATTTGGTTTGTAGTGTGTCACTCCTGTTCTTCGGTTTCGTACGCCTTTACCTTTTCTGTGCATGGTGTTAACTTTTCTGACTTCCACGTTAAATATTCTTTCTACCGCATCTTTGATCTCACCTTTTTTGGATTTTACATCAACCACGAATATATATGCACCGTTTTCCATCAGAGTATAAGACTTCTCTGAAACTACTGGACGAATTAATATTTGCTTTTCTTTCATATAGTCCATTAGCTATCACTTCCTTCATTATTTTCAACTTCGATATCTTGTTTTAAACCAGTCGAGCTAATGAAAGACAAACTCTCATCATCAAAAATTAACCAGTCTGAGTTCAAAACAGAATAAGTGGTCAACTGTTTTACTAGTATCGGTTCAACTAAAGGTAAATTTCTGAAAGACTTTTCTGCAAGAGAATTTAAATCTGTCAACGCTATTAATATATTTTTTCTGACCTTAATTTTTTCCAACAAATTAACGGCGGTTCTTGTCGAAGGAGCATCAAAGTCAAACGAACTGATAACTGCGATACGATTCAACCTAGCTCGATCTGACAAGGCCGAATAAAGTGAACCTCTTACCATCTTTTTTGGAGTATTTTGCTCGTAACTTCTAGGCTTAGGTCCTAAGGCTACCCCTCCTTTAGTGAACTGGGGAGCCCTCGTCGTACCTTGCCGTGCTCGGCCAGTACCTTTCTGTCTAAAAGGCTTTGCCCCACCTCCGCGTACCTCAGACCGTGTCTTAGTTGACTGAGTTCCAGCTCTTAAAGAAGCTAAGTAAGCAGTAACTACCTGATGCATTAGAGCAACATTAGGAGTTCTGCCAAAAACTTGGGGATCTAAATCCACATCGTTCAAATACTCCCCCTCAAAAGAATATCTTTTTGCCGATCTTTGTGCCAATATAATCTCAGACTTATGTGTACCTAGCTTATGTGTACCTAGTAAACCGATCGACATAGCTACCTACCCGCCTTTATCGCATCTCTCACCAATACAGTTCCTCCTTTTGGACCGGGCACTGCTCCTTTTAAAATTAGTATTGATTTTTCCAAGTCGCTCGAAACCACTTCGAGATTTAAAGTTGTAACTTTAGCTGCACCCATTTGACCTGCCATCTTTGTTCCCTTGAAAACCCTAGAAGGAGTAGCACAAGCTCCTATAGATCCGGGTGCCCTGTGTTTTTTATGGTTCCCGTGGCCTGCTCCCTGCCCTTTAAAATTGTGACGCTTCATACCGCCAGTAAATCCCTTTCCTTTAGAGATAGCAGTTACGTCCACTTTTTGCCCTTTTTCAATCTGTTCTAAGGTAATGTTCTGACCAACTTCATAAGAGCTAACATCATCCAATCTGAGCTCTAATAACTTAGCCCCTGGTTTTACATCGTGAGCTTCAAAGTGTCCAAGCTCTGGTTTATTCAATTTAGACTCTCTAATGAAACCAGTAGTTACCTGAAGTGCCCTGTAACCATCAGTTTCATCTTTTTTAACCTGAACGATAGTTATATCTTCGATCTTTAATACAGTTACTGGAATCACCCGATTTTGTTCGTCCCAAATCTGAGTCATTCCAATCTTTTTTCCGACAATCGCTTTTGCTGTCATAGTTTATCCAGTTCTTAAAATTACAGTTCTTAAAATTACAGTTACTCGTTTTAATATTCAATATGGTTTCACCTATTGGGTTAAAGTCTTAAAGTAACTTTAAGGTACCATATCTGTAAATAAAATTTATATATATTCAGTGTTTATATATATTTTGTATTTATAAATATTCTGTGTTTATTTACAGTTCAACCAAATGCACCGCATCCAAACTTTTGGTTCAAATACGACTGCACAACACAGTTTTTGGCAAAACAAATATCTTTATTAGCAGATAAATTAACGAACTTTTTTAAATTAACCCAGACGTTAAACCAAAGTTTAATTTATCTGTTTAATTTATCTGCTCTTATTTACACTAAGTACTTACCGCTGTAAGGTCCCCATCGATTACTTCCGCTTTATTTCACGGATTAATTCCGCATATAACTTCATCGGTAGATCTTAAAAATTATAGCTTTACCTCTGTTGCAGATTTTAGAAACATTCCTTTCTAAATTTAGCTTTCCCAATCAAACCTTAAAAGTCGACCAGTTAACATCAAAACTGCGAACTGCAATTTGTTGTTGCAGTTATTCTAAGTAAAACCTAAATTTTAATCTCAGGGCGCTGACAGACCAATTTATTTATTTTCCTAAATCATTTTAGTACGTTTTTTTTATCAAATTTTCAAACCAAGCATCATCACCAAACTAAGACTGAATCTTGATGGCTATATCCACTCCAGCGGGCAAATCCAACCTTTGTAGCGAATCAACCGTTTTGGATGAATGATCTACTATATCTATCAGTCTTTTGTGAATTCTCATCTCAAAGTGTTCTCTGGAATCCTTGTACTTATGCGGGGATCGGATTACCGTATAACGATGCTTTTCGGTGGGAAGCGGTACTGGACCGTTGACTTTAGCTTGCGTTCGCAATACGGTATCAACAATTTTTTGAGTTGAAGTGTCCAAGACTTCATGATCATAAGCCTTCAGCCTTATCCTAATTTTTTGACCTGACGAACCTGCCATTTTATCCTACTTTAAGATTTTGGTGACTCTTCCAGCACCTACCGTACGACCACCCTCTCGGATTGCAAATTTCAGTCCTTCATCCATTGCGATTGGCTTTCCAAGTTCGACGGTCATCGTAGTATTATCTCCCGGCATAACCATTTCAATTGACTTGTCTAGCTCGATAGACCCAGTAACGTCAGTAGTCCTAAAATAAAACTGCGGTCGGTAACCGTTAAAGAATGGCTTGTGACGTCCACCTTCTTCTTTTTTAAGAACATAGACATTTGCTTCAAAAGAAGTGTGAGGAGTTATTGAGCCAGGCTTACAGAGAACTTGTCCTCTTTCAACCTCTTCTTTTTTAGTCCCTCTTAAAAGTGCGCCAATATTGTCGCCCGCTTCCGCTTCGTCCAACATCTTGTGAAACATCTCTACTCCAGTACACACCGTCTTTTGAGTTGGACGCAATCCAACTATTTCTACTTCGTCACCAACGTGCAAAAGACCTGTTTCAATACGTCCAGTAACCACGGTCCCTCGACCAGGTATGGTCATAACATCTTCAACCGACATTAAGAAAGGCTTGTCTTTTTCTCTGTTGGGCTGAGGAATAAACTCATCTACTTGGGCCATCAACTCCAAAATACCTTTGGTAGCTTCGGGGTCTCCTTCCAGAGCTTTTAATGCGCTTACTTTAACGACTGGAGTATCGTCACCTGGAAACTCGTACTCATTCAAAAGTTCACGAACTTCCATTTCCACCAAATCTAAAAGCTCGGGATCGTCTACGGCATCGCACTTGTTCAATGCCACAACTATGGATGGTACTCCAACTTGACGAGCCAAAAGTACGTGCTCTCTGGTTTGGGGCATCGGTCCGTCAGTTGCACTAACGACTAAAATAGCTCCGTCGACCTGAGCTGCTCCAGTAATCATGTTTTTAATATAGTCGGCATGTCCAGGCATGTCCACATGAGCATAGTGTCTTTTTTCGGTCTCATATTCAACGTGAGCAATTGAGATCGTTATACCTCTAGCTCTCTCTTCAGGTGCCTTATCGATCTGATCAAATGGAGTAAATGACACATTCGGATTATTCTCAGACAGCACTTTAGTAATCGCTGCCGTTAACGTAGTTTTACCATGGTCGATATGACCCATTGTCCCGACGTTTACATGCGGTTTGTTCCGCTCAAATTTTTGTTTAGCCATTAGCTCTTTTCCTTTGCTCCATTATTAAAAAAGTAAAGATACAGTTCTTTACCAACCTTGTAATTAAAAATTTGATAGAAATAAAATATTAGCGCAATTTTCTATCTATGTTTTACCAAATGTTATGTAGCAACTCAATTTTGTAGATGAATTACCCGATCTAACTTTGATATTCAGTTGTTTACAAATTTATCGCTATTGTAATTTACTGCTCAATTTATTCTTATTTAATTTATTCTTATTTAATTTATTCTTATTTAATTTATTCTTATTTAATTTATTCTTATTTAATTTATTCTTATTTAATTTATTCTTACTGTTATTCTTATATTATTATTTTTAGGTTTTTATATTTAGGTTTTTATTATGGTAGTTTTACTTTAATTAATTAAAAGTTCGCTATCATGTTAAAAAACGATCTAAGTAGGTCAATCATTCGCCTTTAACTTTTGCCACAATCTCTTTTGAAACTGACTCTGGAACCTCCTGATATGAATCAAATTGCATTGTGTAACTTGCCCGACCCTGTGTTCTAGAACGCAAATCAGTGGCATATCTGAACATCTCACCTAACGGTACAAGCGCCTTTACAACCTGATTATTTACCCGCTGTTCCATCCCTTCTATTTTGCCCCTCCTAGAAGAGAGATCGCCTATAACGTCGCCCATATATTCTTCGGGAGTAACGACTTCAACTGACATAATTGGTTCCAACAATACGGGTTTTGCCATCCGACAAGCTTTTTTAATCGCCATGGAACCCGCTATCCTAAATGCCATCTCAGAGGAGTCCACATCGTGATATGAACCGTCTACTAACGTCGCTTTAACTCCAACTGTAGGGTAACCTGCCAATACACCACTCGTTAAGGCTTCTTTAATTCCAGCATCGACTGCTGGAATATATTCTCTAGGAATAACCCCGCCTGTGATTTCGTTAACGAACTGATACTGTCCCGAAGGACCCGTGGGCTCGACATTTATTACAACGTGTCCGTACTGCCCTCTACCTCCCGACTGACGTATGTATTTTTCTTCAACCTCTTTAACGGCAACGGTAATCGTTTCTCTGAATGCAACCTGAGGTTTCCCAACATGAGCATCAACGCTGAACTCTCTTAACATGCGATCTACTAGAACTTCCAAATGGAGCTCACCCATTCCAGCAATAACTGTCTGCCCAGTTTCTTCATCTGTACTTACTCTAAAGGTTGGGTCTTCTTCAGAAAGAGCAAACAAAGCTTTGCCAAGTTTATCCTGATCCGCTTTTGTTTTTGGTTCGATTGCTACATTAATAACAGGTTCGGGGAACTCCAAGGATTCCAACAGTATTGGATTAGCTGGATCACAAAGAGTATCTCCAGTTTTAGTGTTTTTAAGCCCAACTACGGCAACAATATCTCCAGCAAATGCTGCGTCTCTATCTTCTCTGTGGTTCGCATGCATTTGCAAAATTCGCCCTACTCGTTCTTTTTGCGAAGACGTAGTATTCACAACGGCCGTGCCCTTATCCAACACACCAGAGTATACCCTTATATAAGTAAGTTTTCCAACGTATGGGTCTGTCATGATTTTAAAAGCTAAAGCCGAAAAAGGTTCTGAATCGTCTGGTTTTCTTTGAATCTTGTCTTCTTTATTTGGCAATGTACCTTCAGTCGGAGGTATATCCAAAGGAGACGGCAAATAATCGATGACTGCGTCTAACATAGGTTGAACACCTTTATTCTTAAACGCAGATCCGCATAAAACAGGAACTACCTCGTTTATTATTGTCGCATGCCTTAAGGCCTTTTTCAAATCAACTTCTGTAATCTCTTCTTCCGCTAAATATTTTTCAATAAGTTCATCGTCGTGATGTGTTAAAACTTCAAGCAGTTCGTGTCTAGCTTCGTCTGCTTTTTGCTTAAGATCATCAGGAATTTCGACTTTTGAATATTTGTCACCCATTCCTTCTTCCCAAATAATCGCTTTCATACCAAGCAAATCTACGACACCTTTAAAGTCCGATTCCACTCCAATCGGAAGCTGAATTACAGCGGGTACTGCTCCCAATCGATCCACAATCATTTCGACGGTTCTGCTAAAATTTGCCCCGATTCTATCCATCTTGTTTACAAAACAAATTCGTGGAACCCTATACTTATTACCCTGTCTCCAAACTGTTTCCGTCTGTGGCTCTACTCCAGCAACTGCGTCAAATACCGCTACAGCACCATCTAAGATCCTCAAAGATCTCTCCACCTCTACTGTAAAATCAACGTGCCCAGGAGTGTCAATTATATTGATTGTGGTATCGTTCCATTTACAAGTTGTCGCCGCCGAAGTAATGGTGATTCCTCGCTCCTGTTCTTGAACCATCCAGTCCATAGTTGCAGCACCTTCGTGAACTTCACCAATCTTATAATTCTTCCCAGTGTAATAAAGAATTCTTTCGGTAGTAGTAGTTTTTCCGGCATCTATATGTGCCATGATACCGATATTTCTTGTTTTTTCCAGTGGGTGTTCCCGCTTAGTGGGCATTTAAAATCTCTTCTGCTTTAAAATTCTTACCATCTATAGTGAGCAAAAGCTCTGTTTGATTCAGCCATCTTCTGAACATCTTCTTTTCTTTTAACAGCACCCCCGACACCGTTTGAAGCGTCCTGAATTTCGCCAGCAAGTCTTAGAGCCATGGTCTTTTCTTTGCGATTTTTAGCATATCCTACCAGCCATCTAACTGAAAGCGTGTTTGCTCGCCTTGGCTTAACTTCTACTGGAACCTGATACGTCGCCCCGCCAACCCTTCTACTTCTGACTTCCAATTCCGGGCGGGTTCGATCAAGTGCCTGCTTTAAAACAGTCAGAGGATCATTACCAGTGCGTTCAGCAACCGTATCTAAAGCGTCATAAACAATTTTTTCTGCTAAAGTTTTTTTCCCTCTAGATAACACTTTGTTGATAACTTGTGCTACAGTCACTGACTGATATACAGGATCGGGGCTAACAGTTTTTCTGGATGGGGCACCGTATCTCGGCATTATGACTCCTTTTTTGCTCCGTAACGACTTCTGGCTTGCATTCTATTTTTCACACCAGAAGTATCCAAAGCGCCACGAATAATCTTATATCTGACACCTGGTAGATCCTTGACCCTTCCTCCTCTTACCAACACTATCGAGTGTTCCTGTAAGTTGTGACCTTCACCTGGAATGTAAGCAGTGACTTCAACGCCACTGGAAAGTCGAACTCTGGCGATTTTTCTGTTAGCCGAATTCGGTTTCTTGGGATTGTGAATCGAAATTCTCGTGCAGACACCACGTCTCTGGGGAGCACCTTTGAGAGCAGGCGTCTTTGTTTTTGTCTGTTTACTTTGTCGACCCTTACGGACCAGTTGTGCGATTGTTGGCACAAATACCTCTCTTTAAAATAATAAAAACCCAGCGGGAACATCCATATAAAAATACGGACAAGCAATTACCGGATATTAAATACTGGACTGTTGCGTTAGAAGTAACGCTAGTATCAAATTATATTTTACAACAAAATTTGATACTCAAATTCAATTAAGTTCAAAGAGCCAACACAAGAACAAATTTTCTCTGACCATTCCTAAATGGTTGTCCGTTATTTATGTGACCCTTAGAATTCATTTTCGGTTTCTTCAGATTCAGCTACTCTTCTTCCCAGATCTCTTAACCACACAGCCAGCTCTTCGGGGGTCTGACCCTGATCTGAAGACCAATAAGGAAGATGTTCGGCAACTGGAACTTTTGCTTTATACTTTCGATACTTTTCTACACCAGTTCCTGCCGGAATAAGTTTACCAATTATGATGTTTTCTTTAAGACCCATAAGCTGATCGGACTTGCCTTCTATGGCAGCTTCGGTCAGTACCCTCGTTGTCTCTTGGAAGGATGCCGCAGACAACCAAGAATCAGTAGCCAGCGAAGCTTTGGTAATGCCCATAAGTTCTGGTCTAGCTTCTGCTGGTTTGTTTTTCTTGTTGACCAACTCTCTGTTGGCTTCGGTAAACTTTCTGGTATCTACTCTTTCTCCTGGTAGAAAACTTGAATCGTTCGGTTCTACTATAGAAACCCTTCTCAACATCTGTCGCACGATCAGTTCTATATGTTTATCGTGAATAGACACACCCTGATCCCGATAAACATTTTGAACTTCGTCTACCAGATACTGCTGTGTCTCCCTAATTCCTCTGATTTCGAGTAGCTGCTTGGGATCCCTCGGTCCTTCTACAATTGCATCTCCAGCTTCAACTTCGTCTCCATCCTTATATTCCAAATAAGCTCTAGACGGAAGTATCATTTCTTCTTCACTACCGTCCTCGCCAATCAACGTTAACTCTTTAGAACCGTTTTCAAGTTCGATTACTCTAAGAGTTCCCTTTTGTCTTGCCAAAACTGCAGCACCTTTGGGACTCCTGGCTTCAAAAAGTTCGATTACCCTAGGAAGACCATGAGTTATGTCTTCGCCAACTACACCTCCAGTATGGAATGTTCTCATAGTCAGCTGGGTTCCTGGTTCTCCAATCGACTGTGCGGCGATTACCCCGACTGCTTCACCAATTTCTATGAGCTTACCAGTTGCAAGTGAAAGTCCGTAACAACTTGCACAAACGCCGCTAATTGCCTCGCAGGTAAGTACTGACCGCACTCTTATTCTATTAATGTTCGGGTCAGCAATAATCTTTTCGACAATCTCGTCTGTAAGTAAAGTTCCTGATTTTATCACCGTCGAATCAGAAAGCTTAACTTGATCTAAAAGAATTCTGCCAAAAGATCTGGTTTCCTGATAGTTTCTTTTTGCAGGTTCATCGGGAACCATTTCATCTATCCATATACCTCTGGTGGTACCGCAGTCTTCAATTCTGACTATAAGTTCTTGGGCGACATCTACTAGTTTCCTCGTCAGATATCCTGAGTCTGCAGTTCTTAGTGCTGTATCAGCTAAGCCTTTTCTTGCGCCGTGTGTAGAAATAAAGTACTCCAATACCGACAGTCCCTCTCGGAAAGATGACTTTATCGGACGCGGTATCATTTCACCACGAGGATTGGATACTAACCCTTTCATACCTGCGATCTGTCGTATCTGCTGAGGATTACCACGTGCTCCAGAATCTACCATCATATCAAGAGGATTAAACTCAATCGAAGCCAGAGATTTCTCCATAGCTCTTCCAACTTCAGAAGTTGCAGATGTCCAAATCTCTATCTCTTTCTGACGCCTTTCATCGTCAGTTACAATTCCTCTTTTGAACTGTGATTCAGCTTTTTCTGCCTCTTTTTCGTAACGATCGAGGATCTGCCTTTTATCTGACGGAGTCTTAACGTCCGAAATAGATATTGTAAGTCCACTTTGCGCGGCATACCTGAAACCAAGCGTTTTAATCCGATCCAAACTAGCTGCTACTATTGCTTTGGGATAGTTTAAGGCAAGCTCTTCTACGATAACGCCTATTGGAACATGACGTTTGCCGATTATCTGATTCACAAACCTAAACCCTTCGGGTAAAGCTGAATTAAAAAGCAATCTCCCCGGTGTTGTTTCAACTGATTCTCCCACCTCTACCGGATACAGATATGAACTGACATCAAATGATTTACCAAACGTCTCCTGGGATTCAACTGAAAGATCGTCTTCAGTCGCTTTCATGCTCAAAGAATGTAATCTGATCTTTCCATTCTGTGGCTTCATAACTATCTTCGCCTGAAGATCTAAATCTCCATTCGCTAAAGCCATTTCTACTTCATAAAGATGCCTAAATACTTTGCCTTGACCCTTTGCATTTTCTTTTACTAACGTCAAATAGTAAATTCCAAAAACCATGTCTTGAGTTGGCACCGTAATAGGTCTTCCAGTTGCTGGCGACAATATATTGTTTGCCGATAACATTAATATTCTGGCTTCGGCCTGAGCTTCAGCAGAAAGTGGCAGGTGAACTGCCATCTGATCACCGTCAAAGTCCGCATTAAAAGCCGTACATACCAGAGGATGAATCTGGATTGCCTTACCTTCAATCAATACAGGTTCAAAGGCCTGAATTCCAAGTCTGTGCAATGTAGGTGCCCTGTTTAAAAGAACTGGATGTTCTTTAATAACATCTTCTAATACGTCCCAAACCTGAGGCCTACGACGTTCTACCATCCTCTTTGCCGACTTAATATTTTGGGCAACTTTGGAGTCCACCAGTTGCCTCATAACAAATGGTTTAAACAGCTCAAGTGCCATCTGCTTAGGAAGACCACATTGATGAAGCTTTAAGGTAGGCCCGACCACAATTACGGATCTTCCTGAATAGTCAACTCTTTTTCCAAGCAAGTTCTGTCTGAATCTTCCTTGCTTTCCTTTCAGCATATCGGATAAACTCTTTAGCGGTCTATTTCCAGGTCCAGCAACTGGTTTACCTCGCCTACCGTTATCAAACAGAGCATCTACAGCTTCCTGAAGCATTCGTTTTTCGTTATTGATAATAATTTCTGGTGCACCCAGTTCTAACAGTCTGGCCAATCGGTTGTTTCTGTTTATAACCCTTCTATAAAGATCATTTAAGTCAGATGTAGCAAATCTACCGCCTTCAAGTTGTACCATGGGTCTTAGATCCGGTGGTATTACTGGAACTGCGTCTAAAATCATCGATTTAGGATCGTTTACCCTATTACCATCTTCGTCACGCCTGTTAAACGCAGCAATAATCTTGAGACGCTTTATAGCTTTTTGACGGCGTTGTACCGAAAGTTGCTTTCTGCCGTCCAATGCATCAATAGCTTCTCTAACTTTAAGTTCTTCTTCATCTAGATCCAAACGGTCCAAAAGCTTAAGTATTACTTCAGCTCCCATTCCACCTTCAAAAAATTCAGAATATCTGATCCTTAGCTCCTGCCACAGAAGCTCATCGTCTATAATCTGTCTTGGATAAAGATCTCTAAAAGCAGCCAAGGCTCTTTTGGCGATATCAATTTCCTCTTTGGCTCTGTCACGAACGTAACCGATTTCTTTTTCGATAGCCCTCTGCCTGCTTCTTATTTCAGAATCTTTAGCATTCCTTTTTTCAAGTTGAGCAACTTCAGTTTCAAGTTCTTTTAACCTTTTTTCTACCTCAACATCGCGTTCTTTTTCAAGTTCCATAATCTCTTCAGCCAACTCGGCTTCCAAATTCGGAAGTTCCTCATGACGCCTTTTCTCGTCAACCCAAGTAACCAAATTAGCGGCAAAATAGATCACTTTTTCAAGTTGCTTGGCTTTCAATTCCTCTCTGGCTTCAGTTCCCATGAGCAGGTAAGCAAGCCAAGACCTAGTACCTCTTAGGTACCATATGTGAACAACAGGTGCAGCCAGCTCGATATGACCCATGCGGTCTCTTCTAACTTTGGATTTTGTGACCTCAACTCCGCACCTTTCGCAGATAATACCTTTGAAGCGAACTTTCTTGTATTTACCACAGTAACATTCCCAATCCTTAGTGGGACCGAAAATCTTCTCACAAAATAAGCCGTCTTTTTCAGGTCTTAAAGTTCTGTAGTTAATGGTTTCGGGTTTTTTGACCTCACCGTATGACCACGTCCTAATGGCATCACTAGTTGCTATCCCGATCTTAAGCTGATCGAAACTGTTTATTACCGCTTTTGCACTTTTAGGTTCAGGTCTTGAATAGTTAAATCCAAAACCAGAGATATCTTCGCTATTAAAATCTACCATAACTAAAAACTCCCATCCATGGCAATGTACCCATCCATGTCGTCTGAGGATAGGTCGTGATGACTAAAATCAATCCCAAAGTGATCCATCTCCCTATCCACGTCGAAGTCAAGATCTTTAAGGTGAATTTCTTCTCCAGTGTTAGAAATGACTTCAACGTCCAAACATAGCGACTGCATTTCTTTGATCAAAACTTTAAAACTTTCTGGTATACCCGGTTCGGGTATATTTTCACCCTTTACAATCTTCTCGTAGACTCGCACCCTACCAGTCACATCGTCAGACTTAATAGTCAAAAGTTCTTGCAATGCAAAGGATGCTCCATAGGCTTCCAGAGCCCAGACTTCCATTTCACCGAATCTCTGACCTCCAAACTGTGCCTTTCCACCTAGCGGTTGCTGCGTAATCATTGAGTAAGGTCCTGTAGATCTGGCATGAATCTTGTCGTCTACTAAGTGCGCCAGTTTCAATATATATACATATCCAACGCTGATCGGATTATCATAAGGTTCTCCAGTTCGACCGTTATATAAAGTAACCTTTCCATCGTCGTTAATAAGCTTCCTTCCATCTTTCCCGTCGGGGTTTAATTCGTTAAAAATATCCTTAATGGATTGATGGCCACCAGTTCTATCTTCCTCATCCCAATGAGCGCCGTCAAACGCTGGTGAAGAGACCCAGACTGCTGGAGGAGTTTTGGGTCTGGTCTTTTTAAGTGTTTTCGACTTAGGTATATGTCTGTTCGCCTCAGGCAACTTCTGCCAACCCCATCTTGCGGCATATCCTAGATGAGACTCCAACACCTGTCCAACGTTCATTCGACTTGGAACTCCCAAGGGATTCAAGATAATATCAACGGGAGTACCGTCGGCCATGTAGGGCATCTCCTGAACTGGTAGAATCTTGGAAATTACTCCTTTGTTTCCGTGACGTCCTGCCAACTTATCACCCTCAGTTATCTTACGTTTTTGGGCGACATATACACGAACTAGTTCGTTGACTCCGGGGGGAAGTTCGTGAGCATCATCTCTTGTGTAAACTTTAACATCAATTACAGTTCCAGACTCCCCGTGAGGAACTCTCATAGATGTATCTCTTACGTCTCTTGCTTTCTCACCAAAAATAGCCCTTAAAAGCCTCTCTTCGGGTGTAAGTTCAGTCTCACCTTTTGGAGTAACTTTACCGACCAAAATATCACCAGCGGAAACTTCGGCACCGATTCTAATAATTCCTCTTTCATCCAAATTTGCAAGTACTTCTTCGGAGAGGTTCGGTATGTCTCTAGTAATTTCTTCGGTACCCAACTTAGTATCTCTGGCATCAACTTCGTGTTCTTCGATATGAATGGAAGTCAACACGTCATCAGTAACTAGCCTCTGCGACAATATAATCGCATCTTCATAGTTATACCCTTCCCAAGGCATAAATGCAACTAAAAGATTTTTTCCAAGAGCTAGTTCACCGTTTTCAACAGCTGGACCATCTGCGATCAGATCACCTTTGTTCACGTGTTGACCTTCGACGACTACAACTCGAGAGTTAACGCAGGTATTCTGATTGGACCTTCTGAACTTATCAATCACAATCACTTCGTTGGAAGATAAAGGAACACCGTTTGAGTCTTTTTGCCCTGGATGATATTCGATATGTACAGAGTCCGCAGACACATAAGTAACAACACCTTTACCTTTAGCTTCGATCACGTCTCCAGCATCCAAAGCAGTTCTCAACTCCACTCCAGTACCAACGTAAGGAGCTTCGGGTATCAACAGAGGCACCGCCTGCTTCTGCATGTTTGCACCCATCAACGCACGGTTGGCATCATCATGTTCCACAAATGGAATAAGTGACGTCGAAACCGAAACGATCTGTTTGGGACTAACGTCCATTAGATCGACTTCGTTGGCTGACACATAGTCTATTTCGCTGGTAGTTCCGTATGACGAACCAACTCCAGCTCCGAATTTCACTCCCGCACCCTGAGGGCCACGTCTCACCAATACTTTATCTTCGATGAAATTTCCTTTCGAATCAAACGGAGCGTTTGCCTGTGCGATTACGTGCTCTTCTTCTTCGTCAGCAGCCAGCCACTGAATCTCATCAGTAACTTTTCCTTTAACAACCTTGCGATAAGGGGTTTCGATAAATCCGAAGTCATTAACTCTTCCATACGTCGCAAGAGCCCCAATGAGACCGATGTTTGGACCTTCTGGAGTTTCAATCGGACACATCCTGCCATAATGGGAAGTGTGTACGTCTCTAACTTCAAATCCCGCACGCTCTCTTGACAATCCTCCGGGTCCCAAAGCCGAAAGTCTCCTTTTATGCGACAGACCCGAGAGTGGATTGTGCTGATCCATAAACTGGCTTAACTGGCTTGTTCCGAAAAACTCTTTTATAGCTGACACTACTGGTCTGGTATTTGTTAAGTTATTTGGAGTGATCAGCTCCTCATCTAAAGTTGTCATGCGTTCTCTTACCACTCTCTCCATTCGAGAAAGTCCAACTTTGACTTGGTTTTGAATCAATTCTCCTACCGCACGAATACGACGGTTGGCAAAATGGTCCTGGTCATCAACTCTATATCCGCTTTCACCTGAAGCTAAATGCAGAAGATAAGTTGCAGTTGCTAAAATTTCAGCAGCACTTAAAGTCGTGGAATCCACTTTGGGTTTTTCCAAATCAATTTTAAACAGTTTGCTTATTTTTTCTATTTCTGGGCCTAATTTGCGGTTTAACTTGTAGCGTCCAACATCGGAAAGATCGTACCTTTTAGGATTGAAGAATGAGTTTTCAAAGTAATTTTTTGATGCTTCATGAGAGAGAGGCTCACCAGGACGAACTCTTTTATAAACCTCCACCAATGCTTCTTCTTTTGTCTGTCCTGCAAACTTGTCTTTTGAATATTGAGGTCTTAGGAATTCAAAATGTTTTACAAATGCTTCAATAAAATGTGGGTCGTCAAAACCCAACGCTCTGATCAAAGTAAAAAGAGAAAGTCTTCTCTTTCGAGCTATTCTTGCACCTGCATTCAAATCCCGGGAAGGTTTATCTTCAAGATCAATTTCAACCCACTCACCTCTATAAGGATGAACTGTCCCAGTTAGAATAGTTTTTGCATCTTTCCCAAGCTGAAACAGTACCCCAGGAGATCTTATAAGCTGACTTACGATAACTCTTTCGGTACCGTTAATAATAAAAGTTCCTTTATCTGTCATGATAGGGAAATCTCCCATAAACAGAGTATTTTCTTTTATTTCACCAGTAGTTTTGTTGGTAAAAGAAGCTTTAACAAAAATTCTGGACGAATATGTCATATCCTTTTCTTTACACTCGTCCACCGTGTATTTCGGCGGCAGTATCTGATCTGGATCTTTTGGATCAAAGCTGAGATCTAATCTGAGATTCCCTGCAAAATCTTCTATCGGACTTATATCGTCAAAAGCTTCCTTTAATCCTTTTTCCAAGAACCATTTAAAGGAATTTTTTTGAATATCTAAAAGATTGGGCAGAGGCAGTACTTCCTCTAAATTTGCAAATGAAAAACGTTTCCTAGACCCTGTGGTCACAAGTTCCTCCGTGAAGATTGTGTGAGTGTGATGAATAATGTGATTTTGTGCGCGTTAATTCACTGGGACCGATAAGCTCGCTGGAATTTAAAAACACTTTAATAATATAATAGTACAATTACAGATAATAATTTCACAAAAAATACAAATTACTTACTTGCAGCTACATACGACTACGAATTAATTCGAAAAGTCAAAGAGCTACAAGAACCCGATTGCGGGATAATAATTTGGCTAACCAATTTGTTTTGTGTAATTTTGAATGCTTTTTTAGGTCTTACTTCAGCTCAACTGAAGCTCCAGCAGCTTCAAGCAACTCTTTTGCCTTTTCTGCATCTGCTTTCGAAGCCTTCTCGAGCACGGGTTTCGGAGCCGAATCGACCAAGTCCTTAGCCTCTTTTAATCCGAGATTCGTCAGCGCACGAACTTCTTTAATTACCTGAATCTTTTTATCTCCAGCTGAGGCCAAAATAACGTCAAATTCGTCTTTTTCATCCTCTTGAGCAACTTCGCTGCCACCAGATCCCACACCACCAACTGCTACTGCAGCGACGGGAGCTGCAGCCGTGACACCGAACTTCTCCTCAAATTCTTTTAACAATTCGCTTAATCTCAAAACACTGAGATTGCCTATTGCTTCTAATATCTCCTCGTTGGTCAATTCTTTTGTTGCCATATTTTCTCCTTATTTTTTATACTTTTTATTTTTTACTCGAATACTTGTTTGAAATAAATTTATATTTGCCTTTTTATACTCGCTTGTTTATATTTGCTTGTTTATATTTGACTGTTTATTACCTAGATTTATCTTGTAGGTTCATCTGCAAAATATAAACTAAATGCCCTATAGTTTCATTAAATTTTAAACTTCCTTAGATTTTTTATCTACCAAAGCTTTCAAACCATATGCAAAATCTCTGGGGAGAGCTGACAAAACAGAAGCCATTTTAGACAGCGGAGCAGATAATCCTCCGGCAAGTTTTGCCAACAGTACTTCTCTGGATTCTATACTGGCAAGCTGATTGGCCTCTGAAGTGCTAATGGAACGACCTTCCATTACACCACCTTTTATAATCAGCGCCTCGTTTGACTTTGAAAAATCCTTAAGTACCTTGGCAATAGAAACTATATCGTTTTCAGTAAATGCCAATCCGGTCGGTCCAGAGAAGAGTTCATCTAAACCTTCGATAGATTTGACTTCAACTGCTCTTTTGACCAGAGTATTTTTATAAATTTTGTAATGTCCGCCCGCATTTAAAAGTTGCTGCCTCAAATCTTCTAATTCGCTTACCTTTAGCCCCCTATATTCGGTAAATATTACTCCGTTTGAGTTTTCGAATTTTGACACTAGCTCTTCAACTTGATTAACTTTTTGGTGGTTAATGCGTTTGTCTTCAGATTCTTTCATATACTTTTCCAATTAAATTTAAGTTATTTAACAGACGATTTACTTTGGATAGATTTAACTAACGTCTACAAATTAACTATCACAAATTAATTAACACAAATTAATTACCAAAGAACCCCACGGAAACAATCAGTTGACTGTGTTTGAACCCCTACTTAGGAATTAATTTAAGCTAACAGCTCCTAAGGTCTTCGGTTAAGATTATAGTTTAGCACATCCAATAACACTCTTTTTTTTAATTTTTTCACGGTACCACTAATAAATTTTCAGTTGACTTTTCAGGCAACTTATTTTCAGACAAGATATTTATATTCCACTTTGTTACATCGTCCTTGTTACATCGTCTGACTTTAGCACTTGTAGCTTAAATAGTGACCAGTCGTTCATAAAACAACTATGCTAAAATTGGACCCACAGACCAAATATTTCTTGTCTACGCCAAAATCTCTTAGTTAGACAACTCTACAATTAAGTTGGTCAGGCAGTTAAATCCAAGTCTTCGTCGGTCAATTTTAACCTGTTCGTATCAACTTTAATACCTGGCCCCATAGACGAACATAACGTAACCGCCCTAAAATATCTACCTTTTGCAGATGCAGGCTTTACTCTTGAAATTTCATCGATAACTGCCCGAAAATTTTCCATAATTGCCGAGGTATCAAACGACACTTTTCCTAAAATCACGTGTACGTTACCAACTCTGTCAGTCCTATATTCGACTCGTCCTGACTTAAATTCCTTAACTGCCTTTCCGACATCGTTAGTTACTGTACCAGTTTTGGGATTCGGCATCAAACCCTTAGGACCTAATATTTTACCTAACTTTCCTACCTGAACCATTAGATCTGGAGTAGCGACAGCAATATCAAAATCTGTGAAATTTTCATTCTGTACCTTAGCAACCAAATCATCAGCACCCACATAATCTGCACCTGAAGCTCTGGCTTCATCTGCAGCTTCTGCGGCAGCGAATACTGCAACTTTGGCTACCTTGCCAGAACCAGACGGCAATACTATAGTTCCACGTAACATTTGATCGGACTTTCTCGGATCTACCCCCAATCGCATCGCAATTTCGATTGATTCATCAAACTTAGCGGTAGCAAGTTCTTTAACTAACTTAATCGCTTCGACCGGACTATAAAGTGATTCTTTTTCGAACTTGCCTTCCATAGCTTTTAATCTCTTGGTTTTAACTGTCATATTACTTAGGCTCCCGCTACCTTTATTCCCATTGACCTTGCAGTACCTTCCACCTGTTTACAAGCTGCTTGAATATCTCTTGCGTTCAAGTCAGGCATTTTAAGTTTGGCTATCTCTTCAATTTGCTCGGAGGTAACCGATCCCACCGTTGATCTACCTGTTGTAGATGCTCCTTTCTCGATCCCCGCAAACTGTCGCAACAAGGCTGGAGTTGGAGGGGTCTTTAAAACGAAGGTGAAACTGCGATCATCAAAAATCGATATGTCAACTGGTATTATTGTTCCCTTTTGAGATTCAGTTGCTTCATTATACTGTTTACAGAACTCCATCGTCTGTATTCCGTGAGGTCCCAATGCAGTACCTACAGGAGGGGCAGGAGTAGCCTGTCCCGCTGGCAACTGAATTTTTACTACTGCTATTAACTTCTTTTTTGCCATAAACTGTTTCCTTTAAAATTACTCTTTACCTAAAATATCCTGTTACAAACTATCCTGCGACAATTTAAAATTAAGCTAAATTATCCAAGCCAAATTATTATCTAAGTCAAATTATTATCTAAGTCAAATTATTCATTGCCTATTTAGTATTAACTAAATTTGGAAAATCGCAATTCTAAGATAACATCTTCGATATAACTAACTTTTTTCTTTGACTTTTTTCTTTGACTTTTTTCTTTGACAGATCTACCGAAATCCTAAACTCAAATCCCTTATTAAGTTTACAGCTTTACAACCTGAGAAAATTCAAGCTCAACTGGTGTCTCTCTTCCAAAAATATTCACCAGTACCTGTAACTTCAGCTGATCTTCGTTAATTTCAGCAATTTGCCCAGAAAAGTCCGCAAACGGCCCTTCTTTTACTCTTACCGTTTGTCCAATTTCATAAATTAATTTTGCTTTAGAACGTAGCTTAGAATCCTGATCTTCTCGGACTTTCAATATGGTCTCGACCTCATTTTTTGAAAGTCTACTCGGAGTATTACCAGCACCGACGAATCCTGTAACCCCTGGAGTTCGTCTTATTACTTCGAAAGCTTCTGAGTCATCGTCGCTTCTAACAAGAATATACCCTGGAAATACTTTTCTGCTTACAGTATACTTTTTCCCTGATTTAACTTCCACTGCGTCTTCCATGGGAATCACAATTTCATAAATTTTGTCCGCCATTTGCAGAGATTCTCGTCGTGTTTCTAAATTCGACTTTACTTTTTTTTCATAACCTGCATAAGTATGCACAACATACCAGTTTCCAGGTCTATCATACGGGCTCTGTTGGTAGTTTGTTTTATTTTCCTCCAACTCTGATTCTTCAAATTCCAATTCATTGTCGGCAGCATCTAAAACGGCGTCTACAGCAGTATCGATTACGTTAGAAAATAAATCTGGATTTTCATCGGTAGTAATTTCAGAATGATCCACTTGACTAATTCCCGTCTGACCAACATACTCATCTTCGACTATCTCTTCATTTTCTTCTTGAACTAACTCACTATCTTCAACCATGCCGAAGATCTGAGTCTGTTCACCTAAGTTCGCATCTGAATCCATCATTACCTCAACTATTAAACAACATTTGGACAACTTTAATAAATCCGTAATCGAGCCCAAATATTAGTGCACCAATTATCACAACTGACATCAACACAATAGTGCTGTAACTGGTAACTTCTGGACGATTTGGCCAAACAACTTTTTTCAATTCAGCCCTAACTTCATCTTTGAATTGAACCAATCTTGAAATTATTGAACCTGTACTCTTAACTTCAGGTTTTGGCTTTCCTGTCTTGGGCACACGCGGTTGGGGTGCGATCATCTCACCGGATTTATCAATCGTCCCCTGCTTTTGCATTATTCGTCTCTGTTCACGATTCACTAATGTTACCTCTTACTGCTTTTCTTTGATACTTTTCTTTGATACTTTTCTTTAATCGTTCTCTGTTTTCGCTCATACTTAGCCAATATTAATATCAATTAAAACGTAGGTCAAATTGCAGGGCAGGAGGGACTCGAACCCCCAACCCCCGGTTTTGGAGACCGGTGCTCTACCAATTGAGCTACTACCCTATCTTTAAATGTTGCAATCTCAATTAATACATTTAACATTTTTCTTTTTTACTGCAAGTATATTTATGTTATTAATGTATATTGATTGATCAGATTTACTTTGTCTCTTTGTGCAGGGTATGGGTTCTGTCCCATTGACAATATTTTTTCATTTCAATTCGACCCGAATCGTTATTTTTATTTTTGGTTGTAATATAGTTTCTTCTCTTGCAAACCTCACAAGCAAGAGTCACATGTATTCTTTTTACATTTTTAGCCATACTCTATCTCACTTTCTTTAGTTTTTAGTAGCGGCGGCGGGACTCGAACCCGCGACCTCACGATTATGAGCCGTGCGCTCTTACCAGCTGAGCTACGCCGCCGTAAATACCCGACAGCCTTTAGTAACTTTAGGATATAAATTCATCAAATCAATATTTCCTATAAATTAAATCTCCTGAGCCCATTAAATCTCCTGAGCCCCCTGTCAGAATCGAACTGACGACCCCAGCCTTACCATGGCTGTGCTCTGCCTACTGAGCTAAGGAGGCAAAAATCGCTTAAATGTTTATTTTTGAAAAGATCTTAAAATTACTAAAATTTAGCGTAACTTATAGTTTAGCCCATTAATAACTAGTTTAAATTATAGAATATGCTTATAAAGCGTCGTACTATCAAAATATTAGTTTTAAAGTTAGGTAAATAGTTGAGAAAGAAACCAATTTAGATGACATATATTGTAAGACTCGCAGAAAACAAAGATCTTCCCGGGATATTGGATATTTATAACTTCGAGATACTAAACACAAAAAATACGTTTGATTTGGTTCCGAAAACCTTAAGTCAGCAAAAACAGTGGCTCTACGATAGAAGTGGAGTATATCCAGTTTTAGCCGCCATTGAAATTGAAAACGGCAGAGAACACCGATTAGCAGGATTTGCCGCACTGTCCCCTTATAGACACAGACCAGCGTACGCCACTACCGTTGAAAACTCAGTATACGTAGACATTAAACACCGAAGAAGAGGTGTCGGGAACTTACTTTTAGAAAATCTAATATTACGGGCAAAAGAACACGGTTTTCATTCAATAATCGCTCGCATAAATTCAAATAATCTCGAATCACAAAAACTTCATGAAAAGCTAAATTATAAAAAAATCGGCATAGAAATAGAAGTCGGAAGAAAGTTTGGCAAATGGATAGACATTATTTCCTATCAAAAACTGCTTAAATAAAAAATAGTCAGAATTAACTATTTACGCCAGTTGCTTATATCTTGGCTAAGTCGCCTTTTTTTTCCTCCTCTCGCATAGTCTTTAAAACATGCGAAACTTTTCTAGCGGGCTTGATTAGCGGTATCAGTAACAAAATAATTAGTGCTAAAAAAGATGGCAAAACAAAAAGTAAATTTGCATTTTCCAGCTGCCCTACAAGACCTCTAGCTCCAGGTAAGCCCACAAAGGATGACACAATTGAAAGTCCAGCAAAAAGATATTTCATTCTTCCTTCAAGCACAAATGCTACTGTCATAATTCCCCAAGACAAATACCACGGTTGTACAACTGGATTTAAGACTACCAAAAATATCAAAGCAAAGGCCGTAGATCTTAGCCAATCCTTTTTGTGACTATTAAATAATAAATAAGCCAACACCGCAACTGTTACCAACGTGGATAGATCATCCACAAAGTGCAACCAACCTAACCGACTTATCGGTAGAGACAGTAAGCTCGAAATATGAGCAAACAATATCGCCAGTCCCGTCACGGGTGCCATCCATGACACTACTGCATTTGGAGCGGATAGATTGTGAATCCATCCCCACCCAAGTCCTGTTGGCAAGGTTCCCAACTCCATTGTTATAAGCGATATTACCCCGGACAGTACCGAATAGGAAACTCGTGTTTTAATTGGAACTTCTCCTTTCTTCCAATTCCATCCGATGAATCCGCAGACAATAATGGCAGGAACTTTAATAAGAGCACCAACTGAACAAAATATAATTCCCAATACCGGCATATCCTTTTTCGCAAAATAAATTCCCGCAAACATAAAACCAACCATTAGTGCGTCGTTGTGAATGCCACCGATGAGGTGCAATATCACAATCGGATTCAATATGCCAAAAGCAAAAATCGGCGAGGGGTCCTTTTTTATACGTCTAGATATTTTTGGGAAAAAGATTGCCGAAAGCACTACCCCAATAATTCCAATGGTCAGTCTCAAGCCCAAAATGCCCCAGAGCTCTCTGTGCCCGACAGCTATCATCACTCCCGCAGCTATGTCCAAATCCAGCGGTCCATAAGGTACTGGTGTAAACTGCCAAAGTTTGTCTACTTGATCATAATAAGAGTTTGCGTTTTCGCCCAAAATGGCTACGCCGTGTTTGTAAGGACTGATATTTCTTGAAACCATTTCCCCTTGTCCAGCATAAGAATAGGAATCACGTGAAAATAACGGAGGAGAAATGATCAACGGCAAAATCCAAAGCGCCAACACAACCGCCAATGTCTTTATGGGAAAGTTATTAAGAAGTGAAATTCTCTTATATAGCATCCACCAAGCTCTCATAAAAACAAATAGGCCTCCGTATACCGCAATCATCCCTATAAACAAACCAGCAGACGGAGATGACTTTGGATTTGAGATAATTGGGGCTGGTGCGATACCAAAAAACCAAGCACCGGGCTGTTTCAATGTAAAAGGCGAATCACTTTGAATTGATCCCAATACAATCGCGACCAAAGCAAAAAATCCCAGAAAAACAGGATAAGCTATCTGAGAAAAAGCACTACCTAAAGTCGGACTAAATTCGACTGGTTCGGCATGCGGATTTTCTTTGTTCCAAGCGGATTGAAAGTTATTAAAGCTTCTTATCAGCCTATTCTTTAATTCGCCTATTTTTAATATTTGGATCAACTAATTAAGTTATTTAGGAAAAAATAAATTTATTTGTGAAGTCATTATGTGGGCCGAGTAGGATTCGAACCTACGTAGGCTTGCGCCGACAATTTTACAGACTGCTCCGTTTGGCCACTCCGGCATCGACCCTTTAAATACTTTTATCAAATATTTTGAAAATTCTATATATATACAATAGTAGATCTAGATGATCTACTACTGCTCAAATTGGTACTAAAGTTTTTTTATGGCCAGTTTTGATATAGTATCCAAAATCAATCAGCAGGAAGTTAAAAATGCCATTGATCAAGTTAAGCGAGAAATAACCACTCGTTACGATTTCAAAGATACCGATTCAATCATTGAATTAAAAGGTCAAAATGAAATTTTTATTGAATCTGCAACTCACGAGCGACTGAATGCTCTCTTTCAGGTCTTACAGGAAAAATTAATTAAAAGAAGTATTTCACTTAAAGTTTTAGACCCCAAAGCAATTGAAGATGCCTCAAAATCTAGAGCAAAGCAAACAATTAACTTAAAATCAGGAATCGATAAGGATACTTCCAAAATTATAATATCTAAAATCAAAGAACTAGGATTTAAGCAACTAACTACCAGCTTCCAGTCAGACCTTATACGTGTAACCGGTAAAAAAAGAGATGAACTGCAATCAGTAATTTCAGCCCTTAAGGACAGTGACCTTTCGATACCCTTACAATTTGAAAACTTTCGGGAATGAACTTTATATTATTTTCTTATGAGTCAAGAATTTTTAGACGAAATTTCAGAGTAGTCCGCCTAAAATAACTGGTTTTACGTACTTTAACTTACTTTCCGCACATGTAACTACGGTTTTACGCTCCCACCTGTTAATCATTTGTATAAGTTAGGTGAGATTCCAAGAAGCTCCAGAACCTGAAGTTGCAGTTTTGATAGGTCGGGATGGAATATTTGGACAATTTTGCCATTTTTGTCATACAGGTAGTCTCGGGTTATTCCGTTGAATATTTCGAGTATTTAAGTTGCACTCGGCGCTTCACAAGTTCGCTCTTCTGGTTGATCTTTACGTCGTGGCAGGTATTTAATTGCCTTAAGTCCAATCAAGTTCGTGGTCGACAACATAGGTGGCAACTCCAAAAATTAGGTTAAAGCATTTCGATCATAAAAAAAGTTTAGACCCTCAAATCAATTTCAAGGGTCTAAACCTACTTAGTTTTTCTTAGTTACGTTAGTTGTATAACTACGCAGGTGGGAAACCTCCAGCTTGACCATTTGTCGATACAGTTTGACTTGCTGCCGGATTAGCAATATTACAACCAGCAGACTCAACTGTGGTACCACTTGTAAAATAAGTTGTGCCTTCAGGAATGTTAGCACTACCACCACTCATATCAAGGGATCCATACGTTACTGGAGAAGCAGACTTATTGACTACAACAAAGTAACAAGCAGCAGATGCCTCTGACCAAGCTCCCAAAGCTATCGACTGACAACCGCCGTTTGAGGCACTATTACCGCAAGCATCTACCTGTACAACACTATTTACATTAGCAAATGCACTAGTAATCGGATTGACAGTAAATATTAAACTAGGCTCCATTGACTGGAGCTCCGTTGTCGCTTGGCCCGAATCAGTTGCTCCAAAATTTCCGTTATCTTGAGTGTAGTCAGCAGACGCCTCAATAATGGCATTTCCTAAGTCGGATGCAGCACCTGTATTGTGAGCATTGTTAATGATGCCCAAAAATGTCGGAATTGCAATAGCCAATAAAATTAATATAATGAGCATAACAACTAAAAGTTCAATCAATGTAAAACCAGATTCACCTGACTGCACTCTGTCGTTAATTCTCCTTTCTAAGTATTGTTTCATAAGTTTCCTTTCTATTTAATTACTATTAAACAATATTTTATTTATCGTCATCTATTTATCTGAACTTTAATATTTTCTATAAATCACCTCCAGCCGACAAGTATCATCTACTTCTGCTGTTTAAAACAACATTTTCGGTAAAACATCCATTTATCAACCAAACAACCTTAATTATTAGGTTTGTCCAAAATATTTCGGTTAAAACCCCTATTCAAACTCACTTTCAACTTCATGCCAAATAGTTTACAGCTAATCCGCTAATAAATTACATTTTTGCAATTATTGATCACGCAAGCCTCTATTTTTCAGCCTTAACCGTTTGCAACTGGAGTAACAGAAGGTGCGATATAAATTAAGGCTTGAAAAGTCATACTCACAGTACCTGAAGCAACATATGTGTTACCGCTAAACTGACCGAGACTGATCGGGAAGCTAGTTAACACAATTAACCTTGGCACTTGTTGAGGAGGTTGAGCGGGTGCGTAATAAAGTGAAGGTATAAAGGTATTTTCAATCGAATTGAAAGAACCATTCACTGAAAAAGTTAATTGAACAGTATCGATTAAAGTGCCAGTAGTAATACCGCCGACACTAACACTGGTCACATTCACATTTGCAGCTTGTGACAAAGCATACAACTGATTTAAAACAGCAGCCAAATCAATATTCTGTGGAACCGCTTGTTGGAACTGTTTTAATTTTGAAATAATGAAATTCCCATTATTTGCAAGTGCTTTTTCGGAATTCAACTGTGCCGTCAACGACTGTTGTTGCGCAATTAAATTAGCTTTTTTCGTATCATTAGAGGAAACTTTAGAATTTACGGTTTGTATGCCGAGGAAATATATCAAAATTGCTAAAACTACCGTAGCTCCGATTGTAATTAACGTATTTCTATCTTTAAGTACTTTCACTATTTTACTCCTATTTTAATTGTTGACTTGAAACTCTTTGTATCTATTGCTTAAAGCAACCGTAGTAACATAAAAACTTGCATTAAATGTTATCGGTATATTAGAAGCAGCGGTACTTGCGCTTGAAGTTAACTCATTTGTTGCAGTTACAACAGGAGATGTAAACATCGGATCTTTATTCATTGATCCCAACCAATTACCCAAATCAGAATATCCATTAAGTCCGTAAACGGTCACAGTTAGAGATGCAACCAGATCGCTTGGAGTTACTGGCTGTCCATTAGACGTTAAACTTGAAGTCGGTGACGAAGAACTAGTTGTACTTGTTATAGAAGCAGGTTCTGTTGCATTTGGACTGTAATCAGTAAAGCTAATAGTTGTAATATATTGATTGGGTAACAGATCCTTCTGAAGTTCCGAAACAACGGCTGGCCAGTTAACCTCATATTTGATGAGCGGAGTTAACGTCGTAACAAAACTATTTAGCTCTGAATTTTGAGAAGCAATTTTATTCAATGCCTTAACTTGAGACTGCAATTCACTATTTTGTACGGTCAAAGTATTAACATCGGACTTTGACGAAAAATATTGGAATACTCCGTAACCTAAATACACCAACAATACCAATATTACTAGAGCACATACCGTAACCACTCTTTTCCTGATTTTTGCAGCCGTCTGTTTTTCGGTAATTTCCTGCGGAAGCAAGTTTAACGGCTTCACCCCCGACGGCTCCGGAAGTGCCAATCCCAAAACTGTAGTAAGTGTTGGTTCTAATTTAGCCAAATCCTCAGGCACCATCGCATAACCCGAAGTATCGATACCAGCCAACGGCCTCGCCATGACCACAGGAACTCTAAGCGGTTGCTGGATTCTGGCTAAAAGTCCCTCAAGAAGCGATCCACCTCCAGTGACAATTACTCTTTGGATCTTTGAGTCTGAGGATTGATTGTCAAAATAGTCGACGGAATTTTTTACTTCATTTACAAGGCTTGTGGTAGTTTGAATTGCGACATTTAAAGCAGTGGCATATTGTGGACCTGGCAATGTCAAATTCCACTTTAGCCTCTCAGCATCTTCAAACGGAGAGTCTAACGATGCCGCTATCGCTTCGGTTACATTATCACCACCTTGACCAATAGTCCTTACAAATTTTGGTACCCCGTTTTCGTGCACAACTACTACAGTAAGTCCAGCACCGATTGAGACAATTGCCTCTGCACCTTGAATCGGATCCAATCCGATTGTTGCAGCCCTGATAATCGCCAAGGCCGACAAGTTCACTGCTATTGGATCTAGCCCTGCATCTACCAGCACCGAAAGCATAGGTTCTACTAATCCACGATGCGCAGCTGCAATTAAAACTTTTTTGGCAATTGCTCCATCACTTTTTGTAATGTCACCAATTAACCTCGACGATAAAATCGCTTGTTCTGCCGGGAATGGAATAATTTCCTGTCCTTGAAATTTTATTACGCCCTCTAGTTCCTTATCTGGTACGTTTCCAATTTCAATATCTCTAATAATTGCTCGAAGTCCTGCCACACCTACCGTTACTCGTTTAGTCGAAAAATCGCTTTCGGACCACAGATACTTTAACTGCTCCACTACAGCAGTTCTATTTACAATTTCACCGTCAACTACGGCTTTGGGGGGCAAAGGCATTTGACCGTAAGTTATCAATGCGGGATATTGTGCCCCGATTGACAGCTCAATTGCCCGGATTCCGCTCGTACCAATTTCAACACCTACAGTACGAAAACTTGCCATAAAATTACTCCTCTTTAAATTTAAAAATTAACAAATAAAATTTCTAGTTGATATGTTCGTCTAAGACGATGTTGCAGTCTGCGAGTTAAGAGCTGAATAGAATGAAAACATCGGAAGATACAAACTTACCACAATAAATCCTACAATACCACCGATAAAAACAATTAGCAATGGCTCTAATATTGATGTCAATGCATCTACAGCAGCAGATACTTCTGCCGAATAGAACTCAGCAATCTTTTCTAAAAGGGCATCTAAAGCACCAGTCTGCTCCCCCGTATCTACCATATGGGTAACAATCGCTGGCATTACGTCATGTTCAGATAAAGTGGATGACAGCGACCTACCGTTTCTAACCCCCTCTCTAGCATCTCTTAATGCATGTTCAACTACTTTATTACCTGCAGTATCAGCAGATATTTCAAGGGCTTCAACTAAAGGAACCCCAGCAATAACCAAAGCCGAAAGAGTTGAAGTAACTCGAGCTAAAGAAGATTTATGAATAAGCTTTCCAAATATTGGAATTCTTAATTTAAGTTTGTCAATTACATTTCTGCCCTGTTCTGTTCTGTAATATCTGACGAATGCAAAAATTAAGATAATTATTACTGCAACTACTGCAACAAACTCAACACTTAAAATTAAATTAGATATAAAAACCAAGAACTGCGTTGGAGGTGGTAGCTTGGCTCCAATCTGCGCGAACAACTTAGCGAAAATTGGAACAATTACGATCATTAAGAAAAAGAAAATTCCTACTACAACACATACAACGACAACAGGGTAAGTCATTGCCGACCGAATTGTACGTCGAAGTTCTACCTGTTTTTCCACTGTACCAGCTAAACGCCCTAAAACTAAGTCTAAGTTACCAGCAATTTCACCGGCTCGGATCATTGCAACATAAAGTGTAGAAAATGCTTTTGGATGCTTTGCCATAGCAGAAGAAAGAGTTGCTCCTTCTTCGATATCATGCCTTACGGCTTTAAGTATTTTAGCTAGATTTTTGTCTTCTGTCTGCTCGGCCAAAACAGCAATAGACCTCACTAAAGTTAGTCCCGAGTCAACCATTGTTGCAAACTGACGACTCATAACAGCTACGCTTTTTATTGCAACTCTGTCAGTTATACCTGGTATATTTACGTCTCCCCCAAATTTAGACACAGGAGTAATAGATATCGGTACTATTCCTCTTTCTCGAAGCGTATTAGAAACAGTACTTATCTCCTCCGCATCGATTTTTCCTTTTACAAGTTTGCCCGTTTTGTCCCGAGCTTTAAATTCATATGTAGTTGCCATCTTTTTCCTATTTAATTTCTTACCTTAACATTTCGTTTACAAGCCTTCAAGGTCAGTTGAGGCTTTTCAAATAGCCCCTTAGCTCACTTTCGTCTTTACAACGGTCATAGGCTACCGCTTCAGTAATAATATTAGCTTTTACTGCTTTAGCAAGCGCCTGATCCATGGTCTGCATTCCCATTGCAGCTCCAGTTTGCATCAACGAAGCTATCTGGTGAGTCTTTGCCTGTCGAATTAAATTCCTAATCGCTGGAGTTACAACCAGTACTTCGGCAATTGCCGCTCTTCCCACACCAGATGCCGTCACTACTAATTGCTGAGTGGCAATACCTTCTAAAGAACCAGCAAGCTGAACTCTTACTTGATCCTGTTGATTAGTCGGAAATACGTCGATAATTCTGTCGACGGTCTGAGGAGCATCTTGAGTGTGAAGAGTAGCAAAGACTAAGTGACCAGTTTCTGCAGCAGTCAAAGCAGTAGATATAGTCTCCAGGTCTCTCATTTCACCTACTAGTATGACATCTGGGTCCTGCCTTAATACATGCCTTAAAGCTTCCGCAAAAGATTTAGTATCTGCCCCGACTTCGCGCTGATTTACAATGGAGCGACCATGATTATGCAAAAATTCAATTGGATCTTCGACGGTCATAATATGCATCGGACGAGTTTGATTTATTATATTCAATACCGATGCCAAGCTGGTAGATTTACCAGAACCAGTTGGACCAGTTACTAACACCAACCCTCTACGCAATTCGGCAAAACTTCGAATTGACTCTGGTAAACCTAAACTTTCAAATGAAGGAATTTCATGAGGAATAGTTCTCAACACAGCTCCAATTGAACCCCTTTGTTGAAATACATTTACACGGAAACGACCAACTCCCATTATCGAGTGAGAAGTATCCAATTCCTTATTTGCTTCAAACTTCTCTCTCAAACCCTGAGTTATTATGCTGTAAATCATTTCCCGGATAGTCTCATTGTCGAGAGGTTTTTGACCTTCGATCTTCCTGATGGAACCATCGACTCTTATGCAGGGTTCCAAGTGGTTAGTTAAATGCAAGTCTGAAGATCCATTCTCAACCGCATATATAAGCAGATCATTGATATCTTTCATTACTGGCACTTTAGATTTCATCTCAGGAGGCGGAGGCGGTGCAGGCATTGGGGGAGGTGGAGCTTGAGGCATCGGTGGAGGTGCTGGTGCGGGCATCGGTGGAGCTTGAGGCATCGGTGGAGGTGGTGGAGATGCAGGCATCGGTGGGGGTGCCAGTGGAGATGGAGCTTGAGGCATCGGTGGAGGTGCTGGTGCGGGCATCGGTGGTGCTTGAGGCATAGGTGGTGGTGGAGATGCAGGCATCGGTGGAGGTGGAGTTACACTATTTGCTCGTGAATTAGTACCGTTTTCATTCTGATATACCACTGACATTACCCTTTCTATAATTATAGGATCCGCTAACAGCACTTCAATATCTTTACCAATAAGATCTGAAATCATCCGTTTGTCATTTACATCTAAAGGTTCTGGACTGGCAACTATTAATCTATTACCTTCTAGTTGGTAACCTATAACGTTAAATTCTCTTGCCAACTGTGCCGGCAACAATTTAATGCTATCTGCCGAGGGTCTTTGCGTAGTTAGGTCTATTCCCGACAACCCTGAAATCTTAGTCATAACCGCTAAGAGATCTGC
>JAJYVQ010000245.1 GCA_021791915.1 Actinomycetes bacterium
TGTATTCGTGCCGATAAAATTATTGCTAAATTGGTAATTTTTCGGTGGATCTAGGTGGAATAAAGTTGGACAGTTCGATATTATATGTGACCAAGTTAGAATTCGTTGAATTGTTACTTTTTGAAGCAATTGCTTCTACGTTACTCATAACTTTAACTGTATTGTTCTGCAGATAGTAAGTCGGATTCTGAACACTTACTGATGAATTCACTCTGTAAGCGGTTGAATTTATGCCTGAAATCAAATCCCAAAAATAAAAAGCCCAATATACTGGTTTCGGCTTTTCTGCAGGATAAGTTACTAATCCCCAGTTTCCGTAAGGATTGTTTGGGGTATCCGTAGCATTATAAATTGCCATTCTTAAATTTAAAAAGTTATTAACCAAGCTAAAAACCGAAGATACGAATGCGGCGTCATAGGATTGATTCATCCTAATATCGTAACCGGCATTGACGTTAAACTCATCGATCCAAAGAATCGGATGTAGCCTAGGATAGGACTTCAACATGTTTGAGACATACTGTACCTGGGTCTTGTATATAACTGACGACAGTGAAGGGTTGTAGTAGCAAGGTGATTTAATTTGACCGACTGTGGGAGTTTTAAAGAGGCATAAACCGTTAGGTTCGGTCGGATAAAAAGGTCCGAAATCTGGGTCATCTGCATACCAGTGCCACGATAAAAAATTCAACGGAAGATTATTGTCTTCAACATACTTTAAAAAAGCCTGCATCCAAGTCGGGTCCCACCATGAAAGAGCAGGTCCGCCAACTAAAATTGTCTGATGAAGTTTGTCGGCAGCTTTTTCTAAGGCAACTACCGTATTGTTATATAGCAACAAATAGTTTGATTCACCGCTAGTAAAAAATGTGCCGTCTGGCTCATTCCAAACTTCAAAAGTTTTAACGCCATTAGGTATCTCTTTAATCGCAAAATTGTAAACTAACGAATCCCATTTTGCCCAACCATTCTTGTTAGGAACAGAATAGTTTGGATTTCCTGAAGTTGATGAGGCAAGACAAGTAGGTGTGTAATCGATGATAGCAAGTGGCCTAGCACCTTCACTCTTAACTGCGTTTACAGATTGATCAAATTGAAGACTATTCCATGTTGAAGTTGCACAGTTATAATCTGGAATATTGTTATAAGAGTTCTCGAACCCAACATCAAGTCGAACCCATTTTATTCCAATTTGTTTCATCAAATTAATGGGGTAATTGCCACTTGGACCAGGCCCGTCAGAACCTAGTAAGTTCGAATTTATTTTACCTACTACATCTGATAAATTAACTTTTATGACTTCTGGTAAAGTGCCACCGTTACTAGTTATTTTACTTTTCTTAGAAACTAAATTAAAGTGTGCTTCAGCATAGTTCAACCTGGAACTTCTTGACACTAGGGTTACCGAATTCAATATTATGCTTAAACAAGCAAGTATTAACACAGAAGCTATAAATATAGGATGGTTGAATTTTCTAAGAATCATTTAATTGCAATTTGAGGTACAAAGTTTGAGTCATCAAGTTAAGCGAAATCTCTAACTAATATCGTATTTCAATTAATAAAATTATTCAATTTGATAGTCAACGGATTGTAATTTCCATACCGTAACGTTTGGTTGCAATTTATTAACAATAAAATTTAACTTTCGATCAGTTTCAACGCTTTCTAAATAGTCTATTTTTAAGTAAGTATTTAAATTACTATTTGTCTCAGCTATTTCAAACCGATTGGATAAATTAAACTCTAAATCAAAGAACAAAATCTTTTAATCTAACTTCAATTCAAAAGTTAAATGAGCTAGAGTTTATAATTTAAAAAATCTAGTACCTTTTTAGAAAGAATTTAAGTCTAATACCTGAACGCAACTACTAGCTTCGAATTGATGTTCTTTTCATTAAAATAAGTCACTGCACTATTTGAATTAAGTCGTTGCGCCACCTAAATAATGCAAACCGGAGAAAAAACAATAACATACAGTAAGAAATATTATTTCCTTACAAGAACTTATCAACCAACAATTAAAGGACAATAAGGTATGAGGGCTATTTGCCGTTAATTTCGGTCGCTATTATAAAGCTGAGCACTTATTATTTGTATGAGATAAATTGCTCAATTGGTCCAAGATTTAACGTTTATTATCCTAATGCAGCATTTTTAGGATATAAAAGTGCGTGTATTTTTACTTATTGGCATCGCTTAAACTATTTTCTGAATCTTAATTTCTGGTGCATATTTTCTGGAGTATATGATATTCTAAAATATGGACAGTGAAATGTGAAGAATTCATGTATTTACAACGCTATTTCCAAAATACAGTAAAATCTATATCCAAAACGGCGATACTAGTTAAAATTAAAAAACAATACGCACGTTTATATATATTCGTACAGGCGCATACAAACTTTAGTAACGTAGGGTTCGTAAAACAGATTTTAATAAATACAGTTTAAAATGAAAAAAATCGATCGAACAGATATTATATCCAACCTAAATGCCAAAAGTATTGAGAAGCTTCTGATAAAGTTTCGTTATCTTACCAATAGAAACATCGTAGACGTAGATGATCTCTTAACATTACTCTATGATAACGATATAAGTGGCAATCTAGTAGAAGAATTAGATCTTGGTACAAAAAACTTGTTAGGTTTGCTGTATTTGACAGATGAGGACCTGTCGGTCAACGATTTAGTTCGCCAATATGATGTTTCACGACAGCAAGTCATAAGAAGTCTTGACATCCTCGCCGGTATTGGTCTATGTGCTGTAGAAAAAGATGCAATATTTATAAATGAATCCGCACGCCTGAGACCTTCTATG
>JAJYVQ010000246.1 GCA_021791915.1 Actinomycetes bacterium
AGCGATCACAATCCTTCCCTGGTACCAACAATACCACCTCCACAAATTTCATTAGGGTATTATATAATAAATCCAGCTTCAGATGTACAACCTGATTTTTTTGCAGAAGCCTATAGAGGGTGTCAGGAAGCCTATTTAGATGAGGTAGGTACTGGGGCAAGTATTATTCAATTGGACTTTGGCGGCGAGGAAGCCAATGTATTTTCGGGACAAGACGGTACACTTACAAGAGCTCCGTATAATTATCCCTACACATTTTCAAACATCGCCCAATATACTTCATCATTTGCAGCAGGTTACGAACAGTGTGCAAGCAACCTTTTAGCTCAAGGAGGCTACCTACCATCTACAGCAATCGATATAGTGGTATCAAACGATCTCTTAGATACTACAAGCTCTGATTATCAGTCAGTTGATCAAAGATTAGGATCAGAGATGGCGACTCAAGCACTAGCACAGACATTAAATGGTTATAACTACTTAACAAGTGGCAAAGCACTTGCTGGGGTCGTTACTTTTGGCATTGGTGTTGATATGGAACAGCGCTATTCAATCCCTTCAGCTGCTCTTAGTTGGATACAAGGAGTCCAACAAGGGCTAACTTCTGTGCCGGGTGTCAGTCAATTTACTCCTGACTTTTTTGGATCATCTAACTGTACTCCTACGCAAGAATGTTTGAACACTTGGAGTCCACAACTACAAGAACAAGTTGCATTTGCAAATGATACATTGGCAATGCCACAAATCTATTATCAAAGCGATGCCACTGAGTGGGCTTCGCTGACCTACCAAGCAATTAATACTTACAGTTACCCCGGAATAAATAATGGTGTTACAGCAGCTGAGGGTCTGTCGCCCCAGCCTATATCGGCTGATTCTGCTTGGACAATTTACTGGCAGCAGTTAAATAAGGTTTCTTCTCTTGTACCTTTTGACTACTCTGGATTGGGTTACATTACTGATTACTGTACAAATATAGGTCCAGGAGTATGTGAAACTCCGGCACAGTACTGTTCTTTGACACCTCAGTCAAGTAACTGTGGGTATTTGAATATAGTTACTGCTGTCGAAAATGCGGATCCCCCTAATGATGTGTTTACTTCCTCTTCTGGCCCATCTAAAGCTCCGAAAATGATTCAACCTTCGCTATATGTGACTGACTTTGCCAACGGTACCCTAGAAGAAGTAGACACTACGACAGGTGCGACCCAAGCACTTCAATTGGGAAACCACGGCTCATTAACATCAATTAAACATATCATTGGTAATGAATTTATTGCCGTAGATACTACCCATAATCAAGTAATTATAATTAATAATGGAACCGAGATAAAAGCAATTCCAGTTGGCTCTAGACCGACTGATGTGGCAGTTGGTTTCTATCGTGGACAAAGGTATGCATTGGTTACAGATACTGGGTCAAATGAAGTAACTCCCATTGACCTAAATACACTTGTTGCCCTAAAACCGATTCCGGTTGGTTCAGCTCCTTTTGGTATTGCGGTAAGTCAAAATAATGACACTGCTTATGTCTGTGATATAGGATCGAACGAAATAACGCCTATTAATTTAAGCACCCTAAGTTCCGGAGCTCCCATAACAAACGTAAAGTCTCCAATTGAGATTGCACTGTCAGGTGATGGTAAGTTAGCATTAGTAACCGACTTTAACTCAAATCAAGTTACCCCAATAAACTTAAAGACAATGCAGGTTTTGTCACCTATCACAGTAGGATCTCATCCTATAGGCATTGCAATAAGTCCTGATAGCTCATTAGCCTATGTTGCAAACTTTGGCTCATCGACCATCTCGGAAATAAATTTAATGACGCTAACTGTGCAATCTCAAGTGAATGTCGAAAGCGAACCTATGTCTATAGCTCTTGTGGGAGATAACACTATTTACGTAACACTATTTTCCACCGGCTCTATTGCAGAACTTACTAATATAGGCAATAAATCATTAAATCTGGTTAAAACAATTCATGTTGGACCCGAACCAATTGGAATCGCTGCTATACATGGAGCTTCCGCAATAAACAAATAATTTCTTCTCATCGTTGCTGCTCTGTCTGAAAGTCTGACAAGTGTTGATTTAGTGTTACTGATTGTTGGGACTGTTTTACGATAATCCTAAATTCCCCTTGTTTCCCTCCTTACAATAACTGTTCTATTTTCAGGGTCTTCCGGTATAGATGTGGGTAGTTTTCTATAAACAATGACGAGTTTAGCCTTGTGGGATAGAGGCTATTGCAAATTAGAGATAGGAATGTGAAATGTATACATTTCACAAGCCATATTTTTGATAAAAATATGGCTAAAGCAGTCAAGGAAATAAAATGACACGCACTGTTACATCCTAAACTTGAATTACATACAAAACACAAGGAAAGGAAGTTAACTAATGCGTGTCACCACTATATTTAATCATATTTTAGACCTTCCCAAAACCACTGTTTCAAATGTTGAGATTTCTGCAGACAATCTTACAGTTATAGTTAAGCTCAGAGGTAAGAAGCTCCACTGTCCAAAATGTGACTTTGTTACAAAAGCTCGTTATGATACAAGACCCGTTCGATCATATTGGCGACATTTAGACATAGGTAAAAGGAGATTAGAACTTAAAAGTGATCTACGTCGACTTAAGTGTCCAACTCATGGGGTAATAACTTAAAGGTGTACCATTTGCTAGAGCCAATTCACGCTTTAGTCGTGATTTTGAAGACTTAGTTGGTTGGTTAGCTACCACTATGGATAAAACAGCAGTCTGTCGACTTGTAAGAATTGAGTGGGATAGTGT
>JAJYVQ010000247.1 GCA_021791915.1 Actinomycetes bacterium
TTTAAACTGCAAGGAAACAGAATTGAGTAACTGTATATTATCTAAGCAGGTGCTTCAACCTTGAGGTTTGTAACAGGTAGCTGACTCAAGGCATCATAAAGATCAGATTTTAGATCAGAAACTAGCGCTTTATGCGATGTTTCACCGAAAAGGTTTACAAACTGATGGGGATCGTCGTTTAAGTTGTAAAGCTCCCCTTCATTTCCATCGTACTGGATAGGGTTTTTAGCCAATACTTGGTTCCCCATAACTTCTTCCAAACCGTTCGGAATACCTCCAGTAGACTTTTCATAAAAAGTTGCCACCCACCCATCCCTGTAGATCGTCCGCAAATGCATGCCATAGCCTGGAAACTGCGAGTCCCACTCACACACTGCCCGATCAAAACCAGTTTGCGAGTCACTTTGTGGCAAAACCTTTCCTTGACACCAACTCGGTACAGCAAGACCAGCAATATCACATATTGTGGCAGTTAAATCTATCTGTTGAATCGGATTTGTTACTTTAACTCCCCGTTTTACATTTACATTTTTGCTTGGTCGCCAGATAAAAGGAAGTCTCATAAGCGAATCGGTATGAAAGGGGCCTTTATAAATTAATCCGAAATCCCCTTGCATTTCTCCGTGATCTGTGGTGAAAAATATATCAGTATCATCCAACCAACCTTTTTGGCTTAGATGATCGATTACCTTTCCGCATGACTCATCTATAAGTTCGTTCATAACATGAACTTTCGCATTTATTTCGCGAACCATATCTTCAGTTAGCATACTAGGATTAAAGTTCATTGGAGCGCCTTCGGCATTGGACCACTTGCCTTCGTAGTACGCCAGCCAGTGGGCGGGCTTTTTAGAGAGAATTTTTATGGCGTCTTCTCTGCTCTTAGGATAACCATCTGGAAGACTTAATTCCTGCCATGGAATGCGATAAAGTTCTGATGCCGGAGGATCCCACGGATGGTGCGGATCTGGAAAACTCATCCAAATAAACCAATTTTCATTTTCTTTATACTCATCCAACTGTTGGATTACAAGATTGGCAATCCAATTTGTATGATACCACTCAGTTGGTATAGGATTATTTTTAGTTTCAGGAGCTAAGGTATCTCCACCGGGCACTGCACCTAACAAGTCAGCATAGCTTTGCATATGTTCTGGATGATTATCTTTTAGCCATCTTCCGTAGTGTGCTAATGGGATCTTGCCAAATGCTGCGGCGTGCATAGCCTGTATGGATCTTTCAAATCCTCTCCAATAGCCGATATCACCTTTTACTGCACGCTTGTTTTCATTCCATTTAAGGTTAAAATCAAAACCAGGTTCAAAATGCGCTTTCCCTATTAATGCAGTCCTATAACCTGCTTTGTCATTTAAGTAAGCTGCAACGCTAGGAGCTGACTCTGGCAGGGGGATGCCATTTGCAATCACACCATGAGTCCTGACATATTGCCCCGTTAGAATTGAGCTTCTAGCTGGCATGCATACAGTATTTTGATTGTACGCCCGTTGGTAGTTGATGCCCTCTTGTGCCAGTCGATCAACTACGGGGGTATTTGCAACTGTTGAGCCATTACACCTAAGTGAATCGAATCTTTGCTGATCTGTAGTTATTAAAAGTATATTTCTTCCCATATAATTTACTTTTACTTTTGTTCTTGTTTCATTTTGCCAATTTCATTTTGCCAATTTCAATATGCCAATTTCAATGTGCCAGTGTAATTTTGCCAGTCTGATTTTGCCAGTCTGATTTTGTCTAAGTTGATAGAGATGAAGTCAGTCTATTTTTATCAGATACTGACAATAACCATCTTTGCTAGTAAAAATTTCTTGTTTGAATTTTGTATTCACACTTTTTTAATTACTTTTCTTTTATCAGATCACTTTTATTATGTAATTTGAACTTTGATCACAACCAAATTATTATCACAACCAAATTATTATCACAGCCAAATTATTATCACAGCCAAATTATTATCACAGCCAGTTAACTTTTTTTTGATAACTAACAACTTCACTACAACTGTCGCAAATAACAACTATAAAAGTCATTAAGTTGCTCAGCTAAAAACTTTTATCTTCAATACTCCTTTGACATATAAAATTTACTCAGAAGACAAAAGTAGACGACAGAAGAAAACAGTATATATAAACGAGTTATTAACATAGTCTCTTTTTTTACTGCCTCCATAAAATTAACTCGTATCACTACCCAAAAAATATAAATCTACTAATACTTTTCAATAAAGTCACAGACAATTTCAGCTAATTTTTCACCTTTATCTTCTTGGAGAAAATGTCCCCCTCCTTCTACAGTCTTATGTTCAACCTGTTTAGCCCCTGGAATAAGTTCCTGTAAGATTCTATAACCCCCCTTTGTAATTGGGTCTCCGTCACTAAAAGCCGTCATAAACGGTTTATTGAAACTTTTCAGTACTTCCCAAGCAGCCGCTTGATCTGCAGCTGCCGGATCATCTGGACTCGTGGGGACTAGCGAAGGAAAAATTCTAGCACCTTCTTTGAAAGTTTCATCTGGAAACGGAGCATCGTAAGCTGCAACAACTTCTTCTGAAAGTTTTGACAAACAGCCTCCAGATATGATCTTTCCGATTGGCATCTGTGGCACTTCCTGCGAAAATTTCTTCCAAGCTTCAAAAGCTTCGGACATCTTTTCATTTCCTGTCGGAAGTCCTGTATTTGCTGCCACTACCCGATCAAACATATCAGGATTTAAACTTAGTAATCTTAGTCCGATCAATCCACCCCAATCCTGGCATACCA
>JAJYVQ010000248.1 GCA_021791915.1 Actinomycetes bacterium
ACTAGAAATGAAATAGAATCAAATGAACTAGTCTGGCACTTTGTGAGGACTTTCAGAAGTCTGAAGTAAACATACTTAAAGAGACAAAGTTTTTCTCGGTTTTGACAAAGATTAAATTCGGCGTATTTATCTGACACACACTATCAACGGTACTAAAAGGCATTCCAAAGATGTTGTTATGTGTCAACTACTTGTTGACCGTGGAGTAGGAGCGAGTGCAACTACCTAAGGATCTGTAGCGTAACTTGTTGGAAAGTGACTTGAGATAACAGTTGATTCACTATCTCTATTACACTAAGTGAAGATGGCTTTATTATAATCCATTTAATTTATTTGGTTCCCAAGAAAATTGTAGAACTAAAATTAGAAAGGCCTATATGAATGTAAATGTTGTGCCAACTTTTTGTGTCAGGCACATCTCTTCATCTCACCGAAATCTTGGGGCGGCATTTCATATGTCATTTGAAAAACCTTGACACACACAAAACTCATTGCCTTCTGGATCACGCATCTGTATCCAACATATGCCATACTCTTTATAATTACAATTCTCACTGCGAACAGCTCCAATTGATTCTAATCGATTAGCTTCTTTTTCAATGTCTCCGTCATTAGCAATAATATCAATGTGAATTCTATTTTTTGTGATCTTAGGTTCTGGAACTTGTTGCAAAATAACCTGAGGTTCGGAGGAACCTGTTTTTGATGCCAAAATTACATAATGATCAAGAGCAATTAATTTGTCATAGCTAAGTGCCTTCTCCCAAAACTCAGCTAACTTAGCAGCATCTATGCAGTCAATAACGATATGTAACATTTGTTCTCCTTTTTTAAAATTCTCCTTTTCGTAATGAACTACCAACCTAAATTTGTCGGTAATCTCAACCCTCGGCTGGCATGCCATAAGTAAATTTGTTCAAAAGCTTTCTTCGCATAGAGCCATTGACGTCCGTCAGAAACTTTAGGGATTTTATTTCTAGGCGGCCTAACGGGAGAAACCGACATGTAAGCACCTGTATCGCCCATATCTAATACACATTTAGCAGATAGTTCAAACTTGTGAGGGTTCAAACTGGTTAACCTACTTGCAATGTCCGAGGCAGCAATTTTAGCCATCTGCTCGGTCATATGTCCAGTTTTCGGAAAATTTACAGGAACAACAGTTTCAGCTACTGGAGGAAGTGCTACTGCTACTCCAACTGCGTAGATATTTTCAAATTCTTTATGCCTGAAATAGTCGTTAACCGGTATGAATCCTTTAGGGTTTGAAAGTCCGGGGGTATTGTTAACAAATTCAACTCCAGCTAATGGTGGAATAACTACCGATAGAGCTGAGGCATAGTAATTATTTTTGCTTAAATAAACTTTATCTTCAGTAATTTTTGTTATAGCTTGCGATGTGAGATAAGTAATGTCACGTTTTTCAAATTCGCCTTCTAAAAATTGTCGAATCTTCCCCGCACCCCCAAAACCCATATGTCCCAAGAATGGTTCGGGGGTAATATAACTAATAGGCACCAGATTACGGATTTTTGCTTTTCTCAACAAATGGTCAATGCCAAAAACTATTTCGTAGGCAGGACCGATACAGCTAGCACCAGGTGCAGCTCCAACTATAATTGGACCAGGTTCTTTTAAAAATGTTCTAATCGCAGTAGCGAGTTCTTGAGCTTCACTTACAGACATAAGAGAATGTGAAAATCCACCAAAAGGACCAAGTCCATCAACTTCCTCATTTGCACTGCGATGACCGGTTGCAATTACTGCTACGTCATAATTGAGTTCGCGACTCGAAGTTATTATCGCTTTAGCTTGAGTATCAATGCTAAGAACAGTTTCATGCAGATATGAAACGCCCAGATGCGCAAGCGGTTTGGAGAGGTCAAAAGAGATTTTATTTAAACTGCGCAATCCCAAGGACAGCCAAACTAATGACGGAATAAAAGTGAATCGATCTTCACTACTTATAAGAGTTATATCTGCTTGATCTGATTTAAGGTATCTACGTAATTCACGAACTACCGCTAACCCCCCAAACGAACCTCCTATGACAACTATACGAACTTGATTCTTACTAATCACTTCATCTCTCTCCTTATACTTGCACTTGCATTTAAATTTGCTTAATCCATTGTTTTATCCAGATGGTATAGAAATTTGCCGCTATGAAATTCATTCATTCAGATAGCTTTTCAACGATCAAACATAAAGCGCCTCAATTTACCTATTAACTGCAAATTAATTAAAAACTAATTATTTTGTCTGCCCATAAATTCCAATCTGTAGCTTCTTCTAGAGTTGAACGCTTGGCACCCTCTACTAGAGCATCTTCACGAAAAGCCCTAGCATCTATACAAGTACCGCAGCAGCCAATTTGTCCGCCGTGTCTTATAACCGCAGATAACATACGGTCTAAATGATAATACCCATCCGGTAATTTTTGATCTGCTAAGGCACAGCCGACTGCGTCTCCAAACAGAAATACCTTAACCTCAACGCCTTCACGTTTGGCTAGTGAACCTGCGAGCCTAAGCCCATTGTAGGACCGTTCCGTTCCATATGGCGGATCGTTAAGTATTATCAAAAACTTCATACTTCCTCCTTTAATTATTATTTTGATACTTAGTGTTTAAGTCTTTACACCAACTTCAACTGGTAACTTATCTTCTGCCCATTCAACAAATCCGCCCTCCAGACATCGTGAGTTACGCTGATGTTTGCTCAGTATAATAGTGGCCTGCGGAGCGAGCAGACA
>JAJYVQ010000249.1 GCA_021791915.1 Actinomycetes bacterium
ATTTAGAGCCAGTAATAATTTAGGACCCAGTAATAATTTAGGACTCTGTGAAGCAAGGTTAACGATCATTTCTAAATTATCCAAATATTTCGAAGATTTGTGTTAGTAGCTAAAATCAAAAGACATGATTGAAGTAGATAGGCAGATTAAGCCAATAGTTAATATAATTGGTTTAACAATATTTTGTTTTATGTTAGTCCTGATTAAAAGCGTATCTTGATGTTTTGGGTATTTTTATATCTTGTCTGAAATCAGGAATAAATGCATGGTGATCGTAATAGATTAAAAATTTCAATTCATCATAAATAATTGGTTTAATAGAAAAACAGTAACTTGTATTGTTAATCTTGAGTTACTGACAAAGTTTCAGATGAATTTTCTAAAATCTGAGCCAGGTCCATTACTTTCACGTCATCTGCTTTTTGATAAGCTTTTACGGCATCATCTAGCATAATCATGCAAAAAGGACAAGCCGTAGACACCACGTCGGCACCTGTTGCAATAGCTTCAGCGGTTCTATTCATATTGATTCGCTCACCGATATTTTCCTCGAGCCACATTCTGGCTCCTCCAGCGCCGCAGCAGAAACCTTTTTCTTTGTGACGATGCATTTCTATTTGAGTAACCCCGTCGATTGATTCGAGAACGCTCCTAGGCTCATCAAATATTCTGTTATGTCTTCCAAGATAACACGGATCGTGATAGGTTACTTTGGCCTCAAAAGTTCCGGCGTTGATCTTTTTTTGTTCGATTAATACAGCTAGTAACTGCGAGTGATGAATTACTTCATAATTTCCTCCCAACGCAGGATATTCGTTAGCTAGCGCATTAAAGCAGTGAGGACATGATGCAACTATAGTTTTGACATTTGCTGCGTTTAAGGTTTCTATATTTTGCATTGCTTGCATTTGAAATAGATATTCATTTCCCAGACGTCTAGCAGGATCTCCCGTACAGGACTCTGATTGACCCAAAATTGCAAAAGAAATGCCTGCCTGATGAAGCAGTTTTGCTACCGATTGCGTAGTTTTACGTGCTCTTTCGTCTAAAGCTCCCGCACAACCTACCCAAAATAGATACTGTACGTCTTCTGGAATCTCTCCACTGATTACTGGTATTTCAAAATTAAGACCAGCGGTCCACTGAGTTCTCTGAGAGGATCCCAAGCCCCAGGGATCTCCTCTGTTTTCAATATTTCTAAGCATTGTACCTGCTTCTGTGGGAAAGTCAGATTCCATTAGCACTTGGTAGCGCCTCATATCTAAAATAGTGTCGACGTGTTCGATGTCAACTGGGCACTGTTCTACACAAGCACCGCAGGTCGTACAGCTCCATAAAATATCTTTTTCAATGACGTCGGGAACAAGCGCAGGAAGTTGGGATTTTTCATCGTTTTCCTTGTTGCTTTCATCCGTTTTTCTAGTTGACGCCAATAGGGTGTCTGCTGAGCTAAAAAGCGAATCCCTTAGTGACATTATCAATAATTTGGGAGACAGCGGTTTTCCAGTATTCCAAGCGGGGCACTGTTCTTGACACCTTCCACATTCCGTACAAGTGGCTAAATCCAAAAGCTGTTTCCATGAGAGCTCATTAATGTATCCAGCACCGAATACAGTATTCTCATCCATATTTTCAGGATCTAAGTCTGGTGTGTAAGCCAATTCACCCAGTGCTCTCGGCCGTCTGGAAAAAGCTACATTTATTGGAGCCAAGAAAATGTGAAGGTGTTTTGAATATACTACTAATACTAAGAAAGCACAGATAATTCCTACATTAGCTAATAATGCTACCGTTTCTATTACAGAATTAACTCCAGTTCCCATCGGATGAAGGACCTTAGCCAATAAATGGGACGCAAATGCACCCCAACCATACGGGAAATGACCTGTATTTACTTGAGCAGCTCTGTAGAGCCAAAGGGATATCATTACACCTGAAATCATTAGTAGTACTAACCAGGCCGCATCGGTGTGAGACCCATAGAAACGAGATTTGCGCTCAATCCTTTTTGGATTCTGAGAAAGTCTTATTGCAGTAAAGACGAGTAATGCAACTAATATCATAACCATAAATAGGTCTTCAAAAAAGCCCAATATTTCCCAATGACCAATTAAAGGTATTGCAAACGATCTGTTAAATAAGTCACCCCAAGCTTCCAGAATAGTGAATCCTAAAATCAGAAATCCCCAAAAAGTTATTGCGTGAGCAAAACCAGCAACTTTTTTCTTAAGGAGTTTTTTTTGACCGATGACTTCAACCAACTCGGTCATAATTCTTTGAACAAATGCCGATTTTCTAGTCGTATCTTTTCTGCCAGATTTAATTAGCTTAAAAAGCCAATATAATCTCCGACCGCCGATTGCAAAAGCCGCAAATGTGAAGATTAATCCGATTATTATCCTAACTGTCAATTTATTTGAACTCCTTATCTTTAATTCATTTGCACTTAGGTCTAGACCTAGTTTGTATGGTTTTCATTAAAATTTTCAAAATACCGAGACGGAGTGGGACCCTTCTGATTTTTGTACTTAGAGCCAAGCTTGCTACTGCCGTAGGGGTGTTCGCATGGTGTGGTCATTTTAATAAAGCTGATCTGACCGATTTTCATGTCAGGATATAAGATAATTGGCAGATTTGCAACGTTAGAAAGCTCTAACGTAATATTTCCCATAAATCCAGCATCTATATATCCTGCAGTCGAATGTATGAGAAGTCCCAACCTGCCCAAAGAAGACTTT
>JAJYVQ010000043.1 GCA_021791915.1 Actinomycetes bacterium
CTTTACAAATATCGCCATCTACGGTATGATAGCGGTGTCCTTAGTAATTCTTACTGGCTGGGCTGGTCAGATATCGCTTGGGCAGTATGCGTTTACGGGAGCTGGTGCAGCTACGATGGGACTTTTCTTGTCAAGTTTTCATTTCCCGATTCTACCTGCGATGCTGATGGCGACAATAGTGGGTGCGCTACTAGCAATAATTATTGGTATACCAGCTTTAAGAACAACAGGTTTGAATTTAGCGGTAATGACCTTAGCGTTTGCTGTAATGTTGAACTCTGGAATAATAGACTCAAGTAATTTTTCTGCGTTGACCCCTACCCAATTCCCTACCATGACATTATTGGGTCGTTTTGATATGACATCTCAGTCTACCTTATACTACCTAACTATTCTTATGTTGGGCATAGTAATCTATCTAACAAGAAATCTGCAAAAAACAAGATCTGGAAGGATTATCCGTGCAGTCCGAGATAACTATAAAGCAGCCGCTTCTTATGGTGCATCTCCGCTTCAGGTTAGGTTGGTTGCTTTCGGTTTTGCAGGAGCAATTGCTGGTTTAGCAGGAAGTCTGCTAGCACTATCTTTGGGACAGATACCTTCTGGAGGTTTTGATCCCGCTCAAAACCTTTCTGTATTCACTATGGTTATTTTCGGTGGTATGGGCTCGATTTTAGGAGGATTTTTGGGTGCCATATTCGTAGAAGCAATCCTGTTCTTTTGGAAGACATCTTCGGCTTTGGAGTCTTTGGGAACTGGTCTTGGACTGTTGATTATTCTTTATGTCTATCCTGCTGGTATCGGTGGGCTTGTATATAAAATACGAGATCTATTCGTAAATAGAATTGCTCCAAAAGACAGCATGGAATTGGACAGAGTAGACGAAAACGAGCAAGGTGCATCGACTGTAATTCCAGGACCAGCCCACGACGCAGTTGTCAGATTAAATGCCCTAGAAGAACTTGAATTAAAAACCAAAACCTCTCAGCCTACAGCTGGTCAGAATACTCCTGCAGCTCAGGACTTCAGCGACTCAATCTTAGCGGCAATCAACGTAGATTCTGGATATGACAAAGCGAAAATTCTATTTGACGTAAGCTTTGGAGTTAAAGACAGTGAAATATTAGCACTGTTGGGTACTAACGGTGCGGGCAAATCGACTATTCTAAGGGTGTTTGCAGGTTTGCTCCCAGCCTATAAGGGTAAAGTAATCTATAACGGAGAAGACATCACGAATTTAGATCCGATCTCTCGAGTTAAAAAAGGTATTGTAATGGTTCCCGGAGGTCGAGGAGTATTTACAACTTTGACCGTCAAAGAGAATCTTTATCTAGCTTCTTGGATCCATAAAAAGGACAAACAGTTCGTAAAAGAAACAATGGCAAGGATCTTTACACTGTTCCCAATTCTTCAAACCAGAAAAGACACGTTGGCAGGACTTCTATCAGGTGGTGAACAGCAGATGCTAACGATAGCGCAGGCTCTTTTATGCCGTGCGAAAGTTATACTTATCGACGAACTTTCATTAGGTTTAGCTCCGACTGTCGTAGCCGAACTTTTAAAGGCTGTCGAAGCACTGTCTGCAAGCGGTGTAACAGTTATCGTGGTTGAACAGTCCGTTAACGTTGCAACGGCAATAGCCTCAAGAGCCGTATTCATGGAGCGAGGACAAGTAAGGTTTTCAGGTCCCACGCCGAGTGTGGAACAACAACCCAATCTTCTGAGATCTGTTTTCTTGAGAGCTGCTACAAAAGCTCACAGTCGACCTGATGACCCAGCTTTTTCCAAGAGAATTATAGACACAAAATCAACCTCTGCATTTGGGGTTTTGAACGTTTCAAAACGCTTCGGTACAGTCAACGTATTGAATGATGTAAGTCTGTCGGTTTCCAAAGGTGAAATATTGGGAATAATAGGGGCAAACGGTGCCGGTAAAACCACCTTGTTTGACGTATGCTCTGGATTCTTAAGTCCAAATTCCGGTAAAATAATTCTAGACGGTTCGGATGTGACTCATCTAAGTCCTCATCAAAGAGCCAGAAGAGGTTTGGGAAGAGTATTTCAGGATGCACAGCTATTCCCTTCAATGACAGTTGCTGAAGTTTTGTCCGTTGCGCTTGAAAGGCATGTGGAAGTTAAAGATCCTATCGCATCCATGCTAGGTCTGGAAGCTGTAGTGGAGTCCGAAGAAAAACTTGCCGACAAAGTTGACGAACTATTGGAAGAGATGGGATTAAATAAGTATCGTTCTTCTTTCGTCACAGAACTCTCCACAGGAACTAGGCGTGTTTTGGACCTCGCTTGTTCTATGGCACATCGCCCGAGGGTATTACTTTTAGACGAACCCTCAGCTGGAATTGCACAGCGTGAGTCAGAAGCGATGGGAGAACTTATCTTAGGGTTAAGTGCTGAGACGGGAGCTTCGTTTATAATAATTGAACATGACGTACCACTTGTATCCTATGTGTCGGACAGGCTTATCTGTCTTCACTTGGGAGAGATAATAGCAGAAGGACCAACTACTGATGTCTTGGCCGACCAAAATGTAATTTCTGCATATCTTGGAAGGGATGACGTTACTATTAACCGATCCAGACCTACAGTTCCTGCGTAAAACAGATTCTAAGTGCACAAGCACGAAATAATAACTATTCAATTGATACAGACTAATTAATTGGTATTAAACTTATATCAATTCCTTCAATTATTTAAAGCTACTCGTATTTTAGGTATATCATATAATCATAGGCTCAACAGGATCCGCTAGCAACAATGTTGGCTAACAACAATGTTGTAGGTCCGTTGTGATAAATTTTGTTTTAAGTTATGGCGTAGAATTTTGAAGTAGTTTTAGACACAACTACTTGGGAATTTTCCGAAATTTGAGCTAGCTTAAATTATTTTTTAACCGTTTTATTCGGTTTACTATTTATTCACGGCTTACTCATGCCGATTTATTAAGTTGGGATAATAAATGAGTAGTGATAATGGCGACACAAATATGGTATTTAATCCATCAAACGATGTTTCAGGCATAGTATCTGCTTCTATCATTCGGTATATAAGAACGCACTTAGGTGATATAGGATTAAGCGCATTATATAGAGAGCTAAATATTGGATCAGCTCAGGCTAGTGCTCTAGAAAATCCTACCTCATGGTTAACTTACGACGAAGCCGTTCAGCTTTTTAAAACTGCCAGAAAAGTTACAGGCGATCCAGAAGTCGGCAGAAAAATTGGTGAAGCTCACTTATTTCCACACGAACCGACTGGAGTTGCCGATGTGATTGCATCGATAACATCTGTAGGCGAAACTCTGAGAAATATTTCGGGGATCACTCCAAAGTATTCTACAGTTACGACATCTTCGGCACTGGAAGTTGGTGACGCTCATGCAATCGTAAGAATAAAAACCAACGGAGGAATTCACGCTGACTATCAGTTCTGTCTTTTCTATCAGGGAGTCTTAAGTCAGATCCCAGTACTTTTTGGACTGGTTCCAGCAATTTTGACTGAATCCGAGTGTCAAGCTAGAGGCGGAAGACACTGCGTCTACACAATAGGCTGGCAAGAACATCAGTGGTCATCATTTGTCGACGACAAGGTGTCGCTTTTTTCGATGGCATGGAACGAAGAAACTATCTCAGAAGAAGAGTCCCAATTAAATTTAGCTCCAGAAGATGAGAATAAGCTTCTAAAAGAACAAGTGGAGTCGTTAACTTCAAGACTTGATGCCGTATATTCGACAGCAGCAGAACTGTTGGAATCAGATGACTTAGATTCCATCCTAAGAAGAATTACCCAAAGGGCAGCTAGGGCAGTAAATGCTCCCAAGTACCTATTGGTGGCGAAAACTTCTATCGACATTAACTACAGGGTGCAGTGGCACGGACTTCTTGAATCTGAAGCAAACATCATCGCAAAGCAAATTATCAATGACAACTTCAGCGAAGACGACCCTTCCAAAATGCTAGTTAAAATTTCATCTTCCCGACATGACTACGGTTACTTAGCTGCAATACTGCCAGAAAGAATGAAATTCTTAGACCATGATAAGCGAACTCTATTGGTATACGCCAACTACGCTGCTGTTGCTTTGGATGTCGCTACGTCCCTAGCAGAATCCAGAATTAGCGAAACCACATCGAAAGCCCTTTTAGATTTTGGAAATGACTTAGCTACAAAGAGAAAGCGTGACGAAGTTGCCGAAGTTCTAGCTTATACTATTCCTTCAGTTTTGGACGCAACTGGATCGCTGATAATGAGCTACGACAGCGAACAAGATGAGTTCACCGAAATTGCAAGATGGATAGATGCGGATAACGAACAAAATGCACCGTCTGAAGTAGTAAAGTTTCCTCCTCAGATACTAAAAAATTTTGAAACTACAGTTATTACTGGAGAACCCGCTGCTATAAGTTTAGATAACCAGACACCGTTTACTAAAACCAATTTCAACATTTGGAACATAGACTACTGTCTATATTACCCATTGCTTTCTTCACAAAAAGAGTGTTTGGGTATAGCCATATGTGGGTTTAATTCCAAGACTCACAAGAATGCTGGTAAAGACTTAGTTACCAAAGAACGCTTTAAAGGACTTTGTTCTCAAGCCGCTACGGCATTTGAAAATGCGATTCTGTTGGAACAGATCTCCCACATGGCATGGCACGATCCTCTGACAGGTCTTCCCAACAGAAGACTGTTCGAAGACCGTCTCAAACAAGATATAACCAGAACTTCCAGAAACCGAGAACCAGTAACGGTGTTTTATGTGGACTTAGATAAATTCAAACAAGTCAACGACACGCTGGGACATGGAGCTGGTGACGAACTCATCTGCCAAACTGCTACAAGGCTTAGAGATTGCGTACGAATGCAAGATACCGTCGCCAGACTTGGAGGTGACGAATTTGCTATTATCGTACCGGGACCGATTGACAAAAAACTAATCGAAAGACTGGCTTCTAGGATCTTAACTTCTTTGAATTCGCCATTTATGCTAGGAGATAAAGAGATAAATACCTCGGGTTCTATAGGAATAGCAACTACTGGACAAAGGATAGATATGGACTTTGAGGAGTTAGTCCACGAAGCAGATGTTGCGATGTATAGGGCAAAAACTGCTGGAAGAAATACCTTTGAAAGTTTTTCGGGGGAATTCGTCACAATCGACACCGAAGAAACTTCTGCCACTTCAGAACTGAGTGAAGCAATTGACGTGAAACAACTCGAACTTCTATATCAAGCCCAAATTGAAATTCACACGGCAAAAGTAATCGGTGTTGAAGCTTTTGTTAGGTGGAATCATCCCCGTTTGGGAAAGCTTTTACCGGGAGCTTTTATGGGTGCAGCAATAGAACAGGGATCGATAGTAGCTCTCGACAAGTGGGTAATAGAAAATACCCTAAAACAACTTTCGCAATGGAGAGCTGTTGGAATCGTAGACCTGACTTTGTCGATTAACATCTCAAACGCAACTTTAACTGATAGTAGCATTTTTAAATTTTTTCAGAGCACCGCTTTAAAATTGAGCATTCCGTTCGATAAAGTATCTCTTGAAATTACTGCTCAGGCACTAGAATCTAGCGATGCAGAAACTCTGGCGAATATTGACAGTTTTAGATCAATCGGAGTAAAAATTACAGTTGATGATTTCGGACTTCACTCTAACATATATAAAACTGACAAATCCTACAGCGTGGACGCCCTCAAAATTGATCCAGATTCAATCAGAGAATCTCTTTTAATAGAAGAATTAGACGAGAACAGCGAATCTAAAATTGCGACAATCATACAGACTGCTCGTGAGCTCGGAACCAAAATGATCGGGCAAAAAATTGAAACAGATACTCAGTTAAAAACGCTGAGAGAGCTGGGGTGCTCGATTGCACAGGGTTATCTTTTCTCACCACCTGTAAAACCTCGCGAAATACTTCTTTTAGTCAGAAACAGCTACTGATCTCAGACTCATTTGTAGCAATCCAAGTTAAGATTAACAGCTAATGCATGGTAGCCAACTATAACATCTATATAAACTAACATTTTATATAAACTAAAATTTTATATGGATTAAAATTTTATATGGATTAAAATATAGTGGTTAGTTGCAATCAGTCAACTACTAAAAATTGTTAAATCATTTTTAGCAATAGTAGCTAAGGTAAATACTTCAAAGATAAACACATAAAAAGTAATCTATTCGGGGAGTAGCGTAGTTTGGTTAGCGCGCCTGCTTTGGGAGCAGGAGGTCGCGGGTTCGAATCCCGCTTCCCCGACTAATAGAATTAGACGATAGTTAGAATTAGACTATAGTCGGTTCCGCCATTATCTTAAAACTTAACCAACCAAATCAACAGTAGATCTTAAACGAGTTACTTTCAGTTGGTTATGTAGCAGTATTAAAATAATAAAACTAACTTTAAGGTTTTTGGAGTTTTTACAGCAACACTGCATATTCTATAAATAAGTCGCATTAATATAGTAATGAGCTTAATTTACTAACAAATAAAATTGCGAAGATAACGGTTTTAGCTTCAAGGTCTACAGCACTTGTAAGGTTTAAGAAAGTGGGATTGGTCAATTTCTAACAATAAAAACTCTCCAACGGGTTACCTAAAAAATAAAACACATTCATTAAGCGAGTCAAATCAGCTTAAAATAGCTCTTATAGTCATATCTTTGGCGCAACTTATAGTTGTTCTTGACGCTACTATCGTTAACATCGCATTACCTCAAATTGCTAAAACTTTTAAATTTTCTCAGGCAAATTTACAGTGGATTATAAACGCCTATGCTTTAGCGTTTGGTGGGCTTTTGTTGCTAGGTGGAAAAGCTGGGGACGTATTTGGAAAACGCAAGATGTTTATGATTGGAATAGGACTGTTCATTACTTCATCATTTTTGGGAGGTTTTGCTCAAAGTCAGGCATGGATAATTACAACCAGAGCGCTTCAGGGTATTGGTGGAGCAATCGCATCTCCTACTGCACTTTCTTTAATCACAACTACTTTCAAACAGGGATCTCAGAGAAACAAGGCAATGGGGGCTTATTCTGCCATGTCGGGAGGTGGAAGCGCAATTGGGCTTCTTCTAGGAGGAATTCTAACAAGTTACTTAACTTGGAGATGGGTATTTTTTATTAACGTACCAATCGGATTGGTTGTACTGTTCTTAACTCCGATAGCCATCAAGGAACCTGAAAAGAATAGATCAAAATTAGACTTCTACGGGACCTTTTTGGCAACAGCCGGGATCTCCATTCTGGTCTTTGGTCTGTCACATGCAGCTTCAACCTCATGGAGCTCTCCGACAACATTTATTTCACTTGCATTGGCCGCATTTCTGATATTAACTTTTATTGCATACGAAATTATTTCTAAAAATCCAATAATACCAGTCAGAGTTCTAAAAAATAGAAGTCGTAACGGTTCATATCTGGTAATGCTTACTTTAGGATCGGCGCTATTTGGAATGTTTTTCTTTTTAGCTCAATTTATTCAGGAAATTATGGGGTATTCTCCATTAAAAACAGGTTTTGCATTTTTACCCGTTTCACTTTTAATCGTATTTATAGCTGGGTTAACTTCCAAATTGGTAGGACTGATAAAACCAAGAATTTTAATTACAATAGGTCCAGTTATTGTAGCTACAGGTTTATATTTAATGTCAAGAATAACTCCAAGTGCATCCTATTTGGATATTCTGTTTCCCATGATGCTAATGTCGGTCGGAATGGGGCTTACGTTTGTTCCTCTAACACTCACCGCTATTCACGATGTTCCAAAAGAAGATTCAGGAGTGGCGTCCGCACTACTAAATACAACTCAACAAATCGGAGGATCATTGGGCTTGGCGGTGTTGGTAACCATTTCAACAACATTTACTAACCGTTCCATTAACAATTACTTAAATTCACACAATATTAAAAACACCCATTCCGCTGGCAATTTCTCTGGTACCATTCCGCACATACCGTTTGTTCAGAACGCAGTCACATACGGATTTACACGCGGATTTTTGGTCTGCAGCTTTATTGCCCTAGGTGCCGCAGTAGCCGCAATAACACTTATTCGAACCTCAAAACAAAAAGATACTTCGCTTGAAGAAGAAGTAGTTATAATAGGATAGGTTATAAATTTAAATTTTTTTACTTCCGTAAAACCGTAAAGGGCGGGTAACTGAGTAGTTAAATAGTTACATTAAGTAACATAATAACACCTGCTACTACAAAATTGATTAAATTGTTAAAATGCAACTTTCTGTAATTAAAGAAACTCGAGAGTTCGAAAAAAGAGTAGCCTTAGTTCCAGATACGGCATCAAAACTACAAAATGCCGGTATCGATATAGTTTTGCAATCAGGAGCCGGTGAACAAAGCGGTTTCAGCGATCAATCCTACATTCAAAAAGGCGTAAAAATAGCAGATTCATTTGAAAGTGCCCTTAATGGCGCAGATCTTATTGCAAAAGTCCTCCCATTCACGGAAAATGAACTCAATTCTGTACCAAAATCTACCACGCAGATAAGTCTATTGGCTCCGGGATCTTATTTGGAAATCATTAAACTGATGCAGGGCAAGTCCATGACTGCTTTCAGTTTTGAACTGTTGCCGAGAATAAGTAGAGCTCAATCGATGGATGCTCTGTCTTCTCAGGCCACGGTTTCAGGTTATGTAGCTACTCTAACGTGTGCAATTAATCTACCGTTATTTTTTCCGATGTTTATGACAGCAGCTGGAACTGTACCTCCAGCGAAAGTTTTTGTTATGGGAGCTGGAGTGGCAGGACTACAAGCTATCGCTACAGCACGCAGGCTCGGTGCTAACGTCAGAGCCTACGACGTAAGACCTGCGGCTGCTGAAGAGGTTAAATCGCTCGGTGCTACTTTCGTCACTCTAGACTTGGAAAGCCAGGAAGGTGCAGGAGGTTATGCTAAAGAACAGTCTGCTGAATTTATTCAAAAACAACAAGAACTAATGGCTGAACAGGTAGCCCAATGTAATGTCATCATAACGACTGCAGCTATCCCGGGACGTCCTGCACCCAAACTTTTGACTCAAAAGATGGTAGAAGGAATGGCAAAAGGAAGCGTAGTATTTGACCTAGCCGCAGAGTCAGGAGGAAACTGCGAACTCTCCAAACCAGGAGAAATTATCGAACACGACGGAGTAAAAATTATAGGAGCAAGAAACGTTCCGTCTCAGCTTCCCACTCATGCTAGTTTTCTATATTCTAGAAACGTGGCTGAACTTGTTCTATTAATGACCAAAGACGGAAATTTTGAACCAAACTTTGAAGACGAAATTGTAAACGGATCCTGCGTTCTAAAAAATGGAGAGATTTTTAACGAAATGACTAAAAAGCTGATTGAGGATAGCAAATGAATATAGACATTATCGGACTTTTGACTGTATTTGTACTTTCTGTATTCGTAGGGTACGAAGTTATCTCTAAGGTACCTTCCACACTACATACACCTCTTATGAGCGGAACAAACGCAGTCCACGGAATAATAATCATAGGCTCTATCGATATCTTGTCCTCTTCTCATGGTCCCGTACAGATCGCATTGGGTGTTATTGCGGTATTTTTGGCAACTTTAAATGTCGTTGGTGGTTTTGTAGTCACAGACAGAATGCTTGAAATGTTTTCGGTAAAAAAACCATCCGTTAAGTCCGTGGAGAAAACAGAGGAATCACCCAAACAATGATTGCTACAGAAATATCTATTGAAACTGCTATCCGCATTGCGTATCTACTCGCTGCAATTTGTTTCATATTGGCTCTCCGAGGGCTAAGCTCTCCTAAATCCGCAAGAAGTGGCAACTTAATCGGAGCTGGAGGTATGCTAATAGCCGTAGGAATGACTTTTAGCCACGGAATTCACAATCTGGTCTATATCATTCCAGCTATCATAGTAGGAATAGTTGTAGGTGTACCCGCTGCTCGTTTTGTGAAAATGACGGCAATGCCACAAATGGTTGCCGTCTTCAACGGAGTCGGAGGCGGAGCTGCCGCAGTGGTTTCTTATTCGGAATTTATTCATTCTAGCGATGTGCACAGTTTTGCAATTTATCAAATTGTAGAAGTATTGTTGGGAGTAATAGTAGGTTGCGTTTCATTTTCAGGCTCCGTGATCGCATTTGCAAAACTTCAGGAGCTAATGACAGGAAGACCAGTTACCTATCCGTTTCAGCAATTAATTAACGGCATTGTCGCTCTTGGAATATTAGCTTTGGCATTTGCTGTAATATTTTCCCCCCATACCTCCTTTTTGCTTGTAATAGGTATACTCGCACTACTTTTCGGAATCGCATTCGTACTACCTATAGGAGGTGCGGACGTACCAGTTCTAATTTCACTTTTGAACTCATTTACTGGTTTGGCGGTTGCGGCATCTGGATTTGCATTAAACAACACTCTGCTCGTTGTTGCAGGTACTTTAGTTGGAGCTTCAGGTACGCTATTAACTCAGATGATGTCAAAGGCAATGGGTAGGTCTCTCCCGAATATTCTTTTTTCAGCTTTCGGTTCAGTTACTGCAACCAGTGAGGGAGCTTCTGCTGAAGCTAGACCAGTAAGATCCTCGACTCCTGAAGATTTAGCGGTTTTATTGGCATATGCTAGAAAAGTCGTAATTGTTCCCGGTTACGGATTGGCAGTTGCACAAGCTCAACATACCATAAGAGAACTATCGGATGAACTTAAAAAAAGAGGAGTGGAAGTATTTTTTGCAATTCACCCAGTAGCTGGTAGAATGCCTGGTCACATGAATGTACTGTTAGCTGAAGCAAACGTACCTTACGATGAACTTAAAGAAATGGATGAAGCCAATCCCGAATTTAGCACTACAGATGTAGCTTTGGTCGTGGGAGCAAATGACGTAGTTAATCCTGCTGCTCACGATTCTCCTGGATCTCCAATTTACGGAATGCCGATACTGCATGTAGATGATGCAAATGCAATTATATTTCTTAAAAGATCGATGAGACCAGGTTTTGCTGGTATCGAAAACGAGCTTCTATACAATCCAAAAACTACATTATTGTTTGGCGATGCAAAAGACTCACTTACAAAATTGGTATCTGCAGTTAAAGCCCAGTAAACGTTATATTCCAGGCATCAAACTTCTACAAACGAATTCTTTAGGGAACATTCTTTTAAAAGAGACTTTATCAGTGCGACCGCAATGCAATCTGACTTTCTTTGATAATGCGCTCACGTTTAGTAGCTAACCATAAACACAAATATATTTTAAAGTAACAATCTAACTTAGATCAAAGTTTCTTTCTTCTAATTTGGTTCTATTTAAAACTTATTTAGTCCGAAGTTAATTTTGCGAACACCAACAACCCTTGAGTAGTCCTGCGACTTTGAATTACTTCAACGGAAATATTTTTTTCTCCGAGCATATGACTGGAATCGTTAACCACCACCATATCGCCATCATCTAAATAACCGACGGACTGACCCTCTTGAGTGCCTCTTTTAACCAAATCGACTTTTAGTCTTTCCCCTATATAATGCTCTGGCGCCATTTCATTTGCCAACCCTGTTATATCAGTTATTGCAATACCTTGCTTGGTTGCAAGCTCTACAATTCTTGAATCCGATGTAACTAGCCTTACTTTCAGTTTGGAGGCCAAAGTCACAATTTTTTCTTCAAAAATATCTGTTTCAAAAACCGAACTTTCGGCAACTGTAATTATAGGCAGATTTTCTCGGACATAGTCCAATACTTCAAGAGTTTTATTTGCTCTTCTTGAAACAGCGGGGTCTTTTGATTCAACGAGCAGATTTAGTTCATCTAAAACAATCCTAGGAACTATAACCTCTTTGGCCAATAAATTACTACGTGCCAAAACCCAAATAGTTCTGTCCATTATAGAAGATAAGTCGAGCATAATCGCATCGGGATCAATATCGTTAGGATCCACATCTTTTGCAAGGCGCTTTGTTAGCCCAATTACATTTGATACTTGTGTAGCTTTAGCTGAACCGACTCTAAGACCGATATATGCGAACACCCATGCTATCACACCCGCAACGGGTAAAGCATAATTTCTTTTTAACAACAGTATAAGTGGCGTATCTATTGCTGCTGCAAATACGAGACCACTGGTTGCCAAAACCGATGCTCCAAGTATTTCCGCTGCTGAAACGTCCCTAAGCTTCCTTACTGTTTCGCCAACACCTTTAATTATTATTCTGCCTAATATCCCACCTATTAAATAACCAGCTAACACGCAAATTGACACGGCCAAAAGACGATCAACTGAATCGTAGTTAAAGGTTGTTGATATATCATCACCAATGACTACTCCTGCAAATACCAAAAGTAATCTCAACCCCTCCAAAAATAACATATCACGTCCCCTCTAGCTCAATTCGATATTCCCGTATCATTCGGTATACAACGTAATATTAGTACCAATAATTACTGAAGAACCTGCTGGGGGATTTGTGGTGTAAGCAGTTACGCCAGGTCCGTAAATCGCCACTACATTTAGTCCATCATTTGAAAGTAATGTTTTTGCCTGAATTATAGTTAAGCCATTTACATTGGGAACTGAAACGTACTGAGGTCCAATTGACTCATTTAATATTACCGTCGAACCTCTTTGAACAGTCTGTCCTGCCGCTGGAACGGTGTTAATTATATTCCCAGACGCAACTGATGTAGAATATACTTGCTTTACCTGATAGTTTAGAACCAAGGTTTTAAGATTAGCTTCAGCTTGAGCCAAACTTTGGTTTGTCAAATTGGGAATAGTTCTGGGTTCTGGTCCTTCTGATACCGTCAACTGGACTACCTGACCCGGCTGATATTTTCCAGAAGCCGGGTTTGCAGAGATAACAACTTGGCTTACCACCGTTTCTGAGTATTGTTGTGACAAAGTGTATTTAAATCCAAGTTTGGTTAACTGAGCTTCCGCCACTGAAAGCTGAGAACCTATTATATCTGACGGAAGAGACACTGGAAAAGGTCCCTTTGATACCACATAAGTTACAGTTTGATTTGGTTTTTCCCTAGAGGCAACAGCAGGATACTGAGAGATGATATAACCAGCTTTAACGGTATTCGAATAGACTGCTTTGGACTCTTTGCCAATAAGCTTTTCATTTTTTAATAAAAGATCTGCAGTTGCTAGGCTTTGATCTTTTAAATTCGGGACAATTTGAGAGTAAATCACATAATTATCAGTTTCTATTAGTATCACCACAGCCAACAATAGAATTATAATTGCTGGAATAATATAGACCAGTTTGCTCCGCTTCTTTGTAGATCTAGCTGAAGGAGGCTCATCTTTTTTCCAATTCGGTCCAACCGCCATCTGTTCTGCTGCAATAAGATCTTCAGCGTTTGTATCCGATAAACTGTCTTCAGGAAGTTTGACCAGCGTCAGGTCCTCACCGTCGTGAACAAGAGCTTCCTTCTTATCAACAACTTTTAGATCCAATTTAGTAGTCATCTCGTCTAAATTAAGTCTCGGCATATGGTCTGGTTCCAAAACTATTTTGGTAGGTGAAAGTGGCAGAAATTCTGGTGGATCTAACTTTTTAGCGAGCTTTTCCAAACTTACAACCGTTTGTTTAGCAGTCAATCTTCTTGCTTTGTCTGGGTCGGTCATAGCCATAACAATTTCTTCAAAAGGTCCCAATCTTTCGTCAGCCGGCAGTGTGCTATCAATCCGGTTGGTTAATGTTGTCAACGGACTGTCTTTTTGAAATGGTATATAGCCAGTCAGCATCTCATACATTACAAGACCCATAGAGTAGACGTCAGACTTTCCATCTAAGTCAACTCCTTTTGCCTGTTCGGGAGAAGCATAACGGGCGGTTCCCAACACAGAACCGACGGGTTCGGTCCAGCCCGCCTGAGATAAAGCGGTAGCCAACCCAAAATCACCGATCACAGCACCGCACTTTGTATCAAACAGTATATTTGCGGGTTTGATATCTCTGTGGATAAAGTTTTTATCGTGAGCGTATTGCAACCCTCGTACTGCTTGGATGCCAACAAATAAAGCCTGCGGGTGAGTAAGCAACTTTCCTGAATCGATAATCCCCTTTAGAGTTCCTCCCATCAATAACTCCGTGACCAAATAAGGTTTAGATTCAAATGTTCCCCAATCGTACACGGCAATGATATTAGGGTGAACCAACGCCGAAGTAGCACGAGATTCCAACAAAAACCGTCGCATAAACCCGGCTTCGTGCATGAGTTCAGGATGCAAAAGTTTTATTGCTACAAATTTATGTTTTTTTAGATCCTTTGCGGCAACCACAACAGAAGAACCGCCCGAACCAACAACGCCTTCAATTAAGTATCTTCCGTTAATTTCCTTGCCGATTAACTCATTTGAACGCACTAATACCACATCTTATAGAATATCGCTATTTTAGGGTTATTTTATGTTATAAATTAAATTAATTTCAAAGTTAATTCCTACAAATATTTAACATTTTAGGAAATCGACCTTTAGTAAGAAGTTAACATTTAAAGAAATATTTTAAATAATTGTAAATTTATAAAAGATTAAACAACAACTTAAGCATGGATTACTGTTACGACAAATCCCACAGCAAAGCTAAACTCCATAGAATGGACCACGTGTTATAATCAGCAATTAATTTCAAACTGAATTTAAAATACATTTTAGATAAATATTTCAATATTCTTTATATAATTGAAAAAGCTGTACCTATCTAACCCTATTTAACGGATAAAATATAATCCATGAACAACTCCCGATGGTTGGACAGAAGTCAACCACAGACCTTATATATTGCTGTAATTATTTCATACATTAACGTAGTTTTTACGATACTTGATCTTTTTGGCGGCACTGCAGGGCTTCCATTCGTTTTTATACTGCTCTGGTTTATTATTCCACTACTTCAGGGCGTATCCGCATTCGGAATAGCCAACAGTAATTTAAAGATGTGGTTCGTCGCAGTAGCTCTGAGCGTACTCAGCTTATTTTTAATTTTCTATATTTATATTATTTACTCCTTTTTTGCAGTCGGTATCTTAGGACTAATAATCGACATAGCGATGACAATATTGCTTCTGCATCCTATGTCACGATCCTATGTTAAAATCTGGTTTAGGTAAAAATTTTAAGAAACCTTTATCTAAACGATATGTCAGAAATAGTTACAGTTCAAGGAATCACAGATCTATTTTCCAGAGTCGGACAGTCACTCGGGGAAAGCGACTTTATCGAAATCAACCAAGATCAAATCGATCAATTTGCGAAAGCTACCGGCGACTATCAGTGGATTCATGTAGATAAAAACAAAGCAAAAGATGGGCCATTTAAAGACACGATAGCCCACGGTTATCTTACACTGTCACTAGCACCAGTTTTACTTTCAAGTTTTCTAAAAATTGAAGGGGTATCTTTTGGAATTAATTACGGGACTAACAAAGTAAGGTTCCCCTCCCCTGTTTTGGTTAACTCCAAAATTAAAGCCAAAGCATTTTTAAAATCCGTCGAAGAGATACAGGGGGGTGCTCAAGCAGTTTTAGAGGTTACTTTTGTAATTGACGGTAAACAAAAACCTGCCTGTGTGGCAGAGGTAGTATACCGATATTACGAGTAAAACTTTTAACTTTTAACTTCGGTAACTGATTTAAACAGTTATCCGTAATTTACATTGTCGTTTAATAGGGCTTATTATTTTATTTGCTTGTAGTCCTACCTGCTCAGTATCTCCAAAGTTGTTGCAAAATCTTCAGGTATATTAGATTTGATATTTAATGTCGTATCGGAGATTGGGTGTTTAAACTTTAAGCTAAA
>JAJYVQ010000250.1 GCA_021791915.1 Actinomycetes bacterium
TGCTGCAACAAGAATGTTGGTAGCTGGTGTACCTGTAAAAACTGTGTCAGGCAGGTTGGGACATGCTGATGCTGCAACTACTCTAAATGTCTATGCTCATTTTGTTGAAGCATCAGATGCACAAGCAGCTCAAGTTCTTGGGGATCTTTTAGATCAAAATGAAGCCATCTAAAATTGAGTTGATGAAAAAATCTCTATATAATTTGAGGTACGGACTAATATCTATTTTGTATGGAAATTGTTATCATATGTATCATCAGCGGTAAAATAAGTTAACGTGATAAAACCTTGGAGATATTTATGGCTCTAGCTTTTGGGGAGCACAACGACGTAATATTTAAAAAAGCACCCCTAGTTACAGTTCTTGCAGTAATTCGATTTGAGCCAGTGCTTTCTCTCATGTCAGAAGTTGGGATTGTAGGCTTTCAAGAAGGAATTAGGAGTCGTTATCCACACTTTTCCAACAAAGAATCCGGGGAAATTCAAATAGAAAATCAACAGCCTAACGTGAGAAATATTAACGTTCGAAAAGTTCCACCAGTCTGGATGATGCAGGACGAAAGTAATCGATGGCGAGTTAGCCTTGCAGCAGACTTTATTGGTTTTCAAACACTAACATACCGTAATTTTGACGAGTTTCTTGAACGCCTAATGGATATATTGGCCGTATTAGATCGCACAGTACACGTAAGCAATTCCACTAGGATAGGCTTGAGAAAGATTAATATCCTGACTCATCCGAATATATCGTCACCTCGAGACTGGAAAGAGTTACTTCGACCTGAACTTCTAGGAATTGCAGGAATTGAGCATCCAGGTCAGCTTTCTAATCATAGATCGACTACGTCAATTAAGGATGGTCATGCACAATTTACGATAATATCTGGACCAATTTGCAAAACTGAAAGTGAGTTTATAAAAAATTCATTACAGCTTACTCCTACCGAAAAATCCGAATCGCTTGAAAGCGAGACAAACGAATCGCTTGTCGACATATTATTTGATCTTGACTATGGAACAATTGCACCTTGTCGGGTAGGAAATGGAGAAGAAATATCTAAGGTACTTAAGGAATTCTCAAGCGGGATCACTAGCTTCTTTCATTGGTCAATTACACAGAAATATTATGATTGGTTAGAACCCGAATTACGAGACATTAAAAATGAGAAATGAGGACTTATGAGTGTTATAAGTGATACCTTAGAGCCGAACGTTATGTATGAACAAGAGGCTTTAAAAGAATTGGACTCACAAATAGAAAGTTTATTTGGTTCGCAGATAAAAGATAGATTGGACCGGTATTCGAGAAATAATTTAAGTACCGTGCCAAACTCAAACCCTACCATAATAGACCACAATACTTTGACTAAAGCAGAGAATCGCATGCAGGGTGAAAACGCTCAAAACCGTACAATGTCGCTTGCAGTACTCCTTTCAAGGCTTCAAGGTGTTGAGTTTGAGGAAGCAGCTAATCTATTTAATATCTCACCAAAAAAGCTTGAGAGCTACCTTCAATTTAAGGAATCTGTTCCACAAAATATGTACAAGACAAAGATCAAGCCATTGGCAGAAATATTTAGGCATCTTCATATGGTGCTTGAACCAGCAGCTACCTCTAAATGGTTGAACACTTCAATTCCAGATCTTAAAGGTAAAACCCCAAAATATTCAATACAACATAATCGCATCAAGGAGCTTCTTGAAGTGGCTCGAAAGTATACAGAGCCAGTAGCATACTTATAAGGCTTCCTACATTGTATAGTCTTACAAATCCGGAGTTGTGGCGATGCCCAGAACGAACTCAGTTTTACCGTACAATTTCTTCTGACGCAAGTTATAATCCAGATGAACCTTTTGAGTCAACTGAAGGGCGATTTAGCAACGGAATACGTGCGACACTTTACCTTTCCGAAACTCCCGAGGGTGCTATAGCTGAATGGCTTCGTCGTCATCCTGAATTTATATCAATGCAACATAGTCTTCGTGTATCACTTAACATGGTAGAAATAGTATTCTCTTCTACTGCTCTTGACATCCGGACGTCGGAGCAAGCAAAGATGGCAGCTTTTCCATTCGATCGGTTGAGATCAAGTGAATCCGATCCCAAAATTCGGTATAAGGAATGTAGGGAACTTGCCACAGACGTTGAAAACGTAAATGGCTCTATAGGTATTTTATATCCAAGTGCAGCGCTAAAAAATTCAAATACTTGGAATATCGTCTTATTTGGCAAAGTAAGCGACAATTGGCATCCAAAAGGCTTCCTCAAAATAGATCGGCCAGTTGTGGATGAAGAAAAGATTCAATTAATAGATCGAGATAGTAGCTAACTATATATTAGGTATGGTCCATGAAATGGTTGAGTCAGTATCGTCTTTTGGAAATATGAATTTTATAGCTATGTAAAAATGACATAGTGATAGACCATAGTCTAAAAATATAGTGCATGGAATTTAATATTCGCCTTGAAGATAAAGAAGATTTAATTACAAAGAGGTATGTCAAAAGACAAGATCTTCAGTCTGAAATTATTGATTGATCCTTGAAAACTCCAATTTTAAAGTTTAGATTCTCAACGGCGAATTCATCAACGGCGAATTCAGTACTAGTAGTCTATGGCACTAATACCATTACATATTAGGTAATTCCAAGGTCGAACTTATTCCATTTGAATACAACTGGTGCATCATTGAATT
>JAJYVQ010000044.1 GCA_021791915.1 Actinomycetes bacterium
TAATTCACAAAGAAAATTTTGAACAATTTGTAATACAGTAATAAATATTGCAGAAAGTCAAATTCTTACTTAAAAAGGCAAAAGTAAACCATTCAGCTTTAGTGCGTACTCGGGATATCGGATCTCCGCATATAAATGGAGTTATATATTTGTTGTACGTTATCAAGTCCAACCTTTCGCATCCTAAACCAATGAAGCTTAAATCAAATAAATAAGAGTTTAAATTGAAAGCTATCTGTAACAATCAGACAAGTTGTCGCTTTTATTAGTTTATTATTTCTATGCCGCTTTTGATTTGTCCCCCGTCGAATTTGATTTAAATCCAACAATTGTTTCGCCAGCCGGAGCCAAATCTCTCATCTTTTTTCTAGACCATCTCTTTGGATTCGCAGCCATTGCCTATCGGTAGATTTTCTCCCGGATTTTCAATATCTCAATGTCTAGTCCAAGGTATTTCGTTTCTCCGAGCCTAAGTGGAAAAAATTGGGTTTATTTTTTAAAAATCAGTTCAGAATTTGATAGGGTTTAGCTAAATATGATTACTGATTCACAAAATTGAATGGGGGCCTCATCTAGATTAATTTGGTAATTGGCTTGGGCTACGTAAATGTACTTGGAATTGAAGAGCTTAAAGATTCTTCCATGCTCCATATAGTCATTGAAACTAAGAATCAAACGGCTACCTGTCCCCAATGTAAAAATGAATGCCAAATTAAAAGACAGACCCTCAAACTAACAGATTCACTGTTGAACTTAATGATCTTACTTCATTTGGTAGAAAAGTAAAGCTTACTTGGATTAAAAGACGTTTTACCTGTAATAATGATAAATGTTCTACAAAATCATTCAGTTGAACAAGCTCCCTCAATAGCAAATTCTAGATTATCTATAGCGGATTTAAGTCTTAAAAGTGACTTTATATTACTTCCTCCTTGAAGCCCAATATCAAACTTTCTAAAGTTGCAGTCAATTCAGAGTCACTACAAAAGATTACCGAACCTTCTATTTATTTCATGGTGAACAACTCTTCGGACTTCGGAACGTTTTGAAGGATATTTGAGTAAGTCACGTTTGTCTTTGATAAAGTCTTCAAATTGGTTTAACGTCAATTTGTATTTGTCGTCCCAATTATTATCGAACTTTATAGATGCCTCCACCCAGTCTTCTAACAATTCAGCTTCGGTTAAAACATTTGCACACTGATCAAATAGTGTGTCCGTTTCAATTACACTTCGTGTAAAATGATGTGCTAGACGTTGTTGGAGAATTAGTACACCTAAATCACTTAGACATGCGACTCTTTTGTCAAGATCTAATGATTGGGTCATCACACTTCCAATGTTATCGAATTCCACAACAAATTGACGTTCCCTTGGGTCTTCTAAGAGGTTTGGTAGGGCCATCATTCGAAAGTTTCCGTTCCAAGAAAATTTTATATTTGATAGTTCGACAATTCCCATAAGTAGACGAGATCGAAGTTCTGTTCCCGCTCGAAGCGAACATGCATGAGTAATAATCAGGGCAAGTGTTGGACTGTCATCAAAGCCTGGAACTATAACATCTTCAAATACGTCACCTTGAAATATTGGACGTGACCGTGGTATTTCAGATCCACGATATCTGTATAACACATCAGGAGAATCTGGTGCTTCTAGATTCCTCATTGAATGTCACTAACGCCTGCTGATAGATAATTGACCGTCCTCCATTTCGAAGACTTCATGTTTTGCAATATATTTTTCACGCCAGTCAGTATCAAGTTCTGACATAGCAGCTTCAGCTTCTATTCTCAGGTTTGCGAGTTCAAAAAGTAGTTCAGCATGGCCCTCTTTATAGAGGTCAATGTGCCTTTTGGTATAGCCTTCTATTAGCGGTGCCTCCAACCAACTAACAGGATCAGATATAGGGACTTCTTCTAAAAGCTTTAGGAAAGCTAAAAGTCGGGCAATTTTAAGTCTATTGTCACCTGTTATGGGTTCATGATTGCGCCATTTTCGTATCGCTTGTACGGATACCTTAATTATTTGAGCAATATCACTCCATCCCATGCCCAATGCAACTATCTCTTCTAACAAACTATTTACTTCTTCTCTCACAAGCTGTCGTGCGTAATTGTCGAGGTTTATAGTCTGGACTTTACGGTGATTATTGGCGACATCAGAGTCTAATACGGAAGTTTCATCCCTCAATTTTCCGTATTCCCTCACCAGTGACGAAACAGTACTAGTTGGAAATGAGTATCTTTTCATTACAGAAGGTTCAGTCTCATTGTCGCTCGAATCTAATTCGAAATGGGTAGTGCTCATTTTTCTCTCCTTAAAGCTTCATTTCTTAATGTATCTGTAATGCAGTTTTCAAACAATTCATCAATCGGGTCGTGAAGTTTATCGACCAGGTCGATTGCATCTTCAAGGTTCCACTTGTTAAGAGATGCTGAATTAGTCCAAAAACTATCAATATCAATTAAAAAAAACGGCCCGTCGAGAACGGGTGATGAAAGTCGAAGTGGACCTGAATCATCAACAAGGTGACCATTGAGAATACCTGAGCGTAATACAAGCTCCATTGAATCATCCATTTTAAGATGCAACACAGACTGGATAGTTTCTATCGTTCCCACTTTTGCTATTGATTTTATTGCGACTAAGTCGGAGTTAACAAATTTACTCCACTCATCAATAGTTATGGGATTACTTGGCACTCTAACCTCGTTTAGATAGCGCAGTCCTATTCGCTCTAGCCCCGGGATTGCTTGTAGATCATTACCGACTTTTGAGATTGTCATTTTAATTAAATTATTGCGAAAGTCTTCCCAGTGACCATAATTGGTAGTTTCAATTGTTACTCTGCTTGGCGTTATTGTAACAGAAGAAGTGCGTTCTCGAGTAAGGAATCTATGTCCAGGATGAGCATATACTCCATTTTCTTGAGTCGAGCCAGGATTTAATTCGATTCTAGGAGGCGTAAGTTCGACTATTGGAAATTCATCGCTTAATAACTCAGAAAATTGGTCAAGAATGTTTTGTCGAAGAATTATAGGAGAAAGAGGGAATCTAAATTCTGCAGTTACTAATCGAAGTGGCGCATTTGAATATACTTCCTTTTGCAACTGACAGTCCTCCTTTAACTACAACCAAAACTACAACTAAATCTTACACTAACATCATTATGCCCTGTTCACAATTACCCAAAAATTTACTGCTAAAGCCTATGGTCACCGTGTTCGAAAAGCTTTCAATCATTATTAGTTTTTAGCCGTAGGATTTTACCAGTAATTCAGCACCTTCGGGCCCCTTAATTCTGTACATACGATCTTAAAAAATGAAGGACAATATGTAAACGGGAAACGAAAAGAAAAGCAAATCCTTCTTTTCTAATGAGTTCAAAGTTGATGCTGTAAAGCTTGTTAATTCAAGCTCTAGGCCAATTGCTCAGATTCCCAGGGAACTGGGTGTATCTGATGGAGCTTTGTGAGCCCGCTGTGGAGTTATGCCAAAAAGTTGACAACACAATTGGTGAGTCCCTTGTTTTTTTCCACTAAGCAACTTAATCTCATGGTGTAGGTCACTTCATGACACATTTATCGTTCAGCTGTAGTAAGTCATCGTGATTCGCTGAGATTCACACAACCAAAATACGCTGTCATTATAGTTCGATAGCGTTGAACTTAAGCTATTACTTTTAGCTTCCCAAACTGAGAATGTGAGTTCGATTCTCGTTGCCCACTCGTAGAATCATGCAAGCTAGAGTCAGCGAGTAATTAAAAGGTCGAACTTCAATTATGAAGCTATTTTTCAATTCAACAAGTTTTCGACCCATTTCGCTATTTCTCTAGATGGTGACGAATTCGGTATAACCTGCATATCTCTTTATTAGATTTTTATCGAGTGTAATAAATGGCACACAGTTACTTCGAATTGAGCAAGCCAATTGTATGACATCTTCAAAGTCTTTTCCCCTTTCATTTCTTCGAGCCCAATAATAATCGTCTGGTTCAATGGAAAGCAAAGTAATGGAATCTATCACGGTAGCAATTAAATCATCACTGACTCCCGCCTGCCTTCCGAAGTGCCAACATAAATGTGCAGTTAAAGTACTCATTGCAGCTTCTTGGTAATTTTTCAACAAATTGCTTACCTGTATGTACTTAGCTCTTCTATGTACGACAAGTTCAATGAGAATATTTGCATCAAGAAATACCATATTTAGCGGCTGCATCTTTGAAGTAACGGCTTTTATAAGTTTCAGAAGGACTTAGCGCATTTGCTTTTGTTTTGGTAACAGTGTGAATTGTTTTAGAAGTTTCGAGCAATTGCTCAATTCCGTTTTCCCTCTTTGCACTATCGTTCTGGCTGTTAAGTCGTGCTATTACTTTAGAACGGTTTAATACCGCTATTTCTTCTCCTGATTCGACAGTTTTAAGGAATCCAATAAGAACTTGCCGAATTTGCTGAGTGTTAATATAATGGATCTTAGACATGACACTAGTATTGCATAAAGATAATGTTTACATAACGTTAACATCATCGTTAGCAAAATTGTCTTCCTAAGCTAAAAATGCGAGTTTGTCTCTAGTCACTGTTTAGAATAACAAAGTATTTACTATGTTATAGTATTGAACTTTCAATTTGTAAACGAATATTTTGATCAACCTTACAACGCCTTTGAATGTTTGAAGTCGAAGAACGAAAAAAAAGTTTAAAGAATGAACTGTTGCTTACTGGATTTTGGATTTGCATTAGCAGTATTTTGGAATACAATTGCTGGCTGATAGCAATGCGCATATTTTAGTTTCTAATCCAAAAAATAGTCAATTAGTTTTAGAGTTTTTGGTCGTGCTAGTTGCAAGAATATTTTTTCTAAATCTGACCGATAAGCAGAAATTGATAACTGTCCTAAGTTTGCAACAAGTATAAGAGTGGTAAATTTCTAGATGTGTTAACTTGCTAGCTGCCCACTTCTAAGTTTAATTTTTGTATTTGCATACTCTGATACCTCAGGATTGTGGGTGGCTAGTATGATAGTTACTTCAGAATTTTCTTTCTGTAAATTGCCAAGAAGTTCCATCACTTGGGCAGATGTTTCAGAATCTAAATTACCCGTCGGTTCGTCTCCTATAAGTACCTCTGGTGAGTTGGCAAGAGCTCGGGCAATTGCAACCCTTTGTTGTTCGCCTCCAGAAAGTTTAGAAGGAAGGTGATTCATTCGTTCACCTAAGCCAACTTTTTCTAGGAGCTCTTGAGCTCTTTTTAATCTAAACTGCTTTGTACTTTTAATTGGAACCATTGCTATCATCACATTTTCTATCGCATTTAAAGTTGGTATTAAATTAAATTGCTGAAAAATAAACCCTAATTTTCTGGCCCTAATGTCTGTTAGAACATTCGAAGTTGCTTTATCCAAATAGCTTTCATTGAACTTGATCGATCCTTCTGTAGGCGAGTCCAATGCACCTAAAAGTTGAAGCAGGGTACTTTTGCCAGATCCCGATGGACCTTCTAGAGAGACAAAATCTCCTTTTTTTATATCAAGAGAAACTTTTTTTAGAGCATTGACGTTGTTGCTGCCTAACTTATATGTTTTACTAACCTGTTTTAAGCTGTAGACCAAACTTTCGTCTTGGTTATGGCTTTCATTTATTTCTGAAATAATTGTCAATTTGAACCTTTCGTCATATTTAATTTGCTTTTATATTTACGGACCGCAAGCATATAATGAATTCCCAAAGATAAATTAGCCGAGGTCCCTTAATGCTTCAGCCGGTAGTAGTCTGATTGCTCTCATTCCTCCGAAAAGACCGGCGATTAACGCTCCTGCGATTGCAGAAGCTATCCCTACTAGTATTACACCAATGCTTATTGGGGCGGTAACTTTCACATGAATAGTTGAAGAAGCACTGTTTGTTTGATGAAAAAGTTGACCTACACTGGATGCTCCGACTGAAAGACCGTTGATCGTAGACGACAGTGTTGGACCGACTGCTCCTATAAGTCCGCTGATTCCGTAGCCTACCAGCAAACCTAAAATCAACCCGACTAATCCAATCCCAATAGTTTCCACCATAATTTGCAATAGAACCCTGCTCTTCTTCCATCCTATTGCTCTTAGCGTGCCGATTTCTCTTGTTCTTTTGTTGATACTCGATAGGGTCAGTAAAGTAGTAATCAAAAATGATGCCAGTAAAACGATTATTGCAAGTGCCGTTCCCAAAGTTGAAGCTAACGTGTGAGCATTGCTTAGACTGCCAGATACCTGATCAGCTAAAGATGCAGCAGTTAGAACCTGCGCTCCAGGAAGCTGCTTTTTGATTGCCGCTGCTACTGAGTTAACTTCAGAGGCATTGTTAACTTTAACCAAGATCTCGTTAATTCGATTCGAGTTAGAGGACATTGACTGCAGAGTCTGCAAATCAAAGTAAAGGTCTGAAGTATCTCCAGTCAAGCTTGGGTTAACTATGCCAACCACTTTAAATGTCTGTTTGTCTATAGTCAAGCTTTGCCCGAGAGAAATTTTGTTAGTATTTGCATATGCTGAATCGACCAACAACTCGTTAGTTGGATTAGAAGTAAACCATGTTCCTTTTATGAGTTGGTTCGTGGTGATAAGACCAGAAGTAGTGTTATTTGGGTCAACTCCCGCTACAGTATAAGAACTTGTCTGAGTATTTGTAGTAGGAGGGTTCAAGACTCTAGTTATGGTCTGTTCAGGGACGACTACATTTGCTTCATATTGCTGATAAGAAGCAGGGAGACAGTTTAGAAATGACTGGCTGAAACTAGGGCTAGAAGTAGTACCTGAGCTTGCAGGTGGTACACTTCCACTATTGCCTGTTGGTGAGGTAGGACTTGTGCTAGATGAAGTACCAGAATTGAGACCTTGCCTAAACTGTTTGAAAGTCAGACCCTGACTTTGCAAGCAGGATCGAAGTTGGGCTCTTTGAGCAGATGTTAGTGGAGGCGGAGTTGCAGTTACAGATAAACTTTGTCCACCTGTTGTGTAGGTGTCCGTTATTTCGGGAACTGTACCTGTTTCATGCAGAGCCTGAAGCGATATTCCCGGAACCGCTTGAGACACTCCGTTAATTTTGGAAACTATTGAAGTTGCTACCTGTGGGAAAGTGATTAGAGTTCCAGGAACGAAAAAGTCGTAAGTGAATTTAGTTCCGGGAGGACCTAGCTTTGCTAAATCAGTAAGAACTGAAGAGTTAGCTTGTAAAAGTGCGCTTGCGTCAGTAGAATTTAAACTTTGCAAAGAAGTTCCATTCGGCGCTTTGCCTCCATTTCGGAAAAAACCGCCACCGCCACCTCTAGCAAAACCGCCGCCACCACCAAAACCTCCGCCACCGGCTCCCTGCGAGAAAGGGTTAGTAGTTGTAGTGGAATCAGTTGTTACAGCTCCTACAGTTCTTGTTACGATTATGTCAGTACCTACTGAGCTTAGAGGGGACAGCACTTGCTGCTGTGCGTTCGAAAGTCCATTTGCCACTCCCATGATGGACATTACCAATCCAACACCGATTGCAAGACCCAGTGCTGTCAAAACTGTCCTAGTCCATCTAAGTAAAAGCTCACGCCTTATATATTTAAAAAGCAATTTATTCCTCCATCTGAATTTTTTAAATCTATTGTTTGGATCACATTCTGTTTGGCCGTTTGAGCATGTAAATATTAACTATGTTAGCTTTGTCATAAAAAATTGTTATGAAGAACAATTGTATTTAAAAGCATTTTTTAAACTTTTAGCATAAGTTATCTTTTGCATCTTAAATTTAGAACCGAGCTAGTTATTTTAAATTGGAACACCAATATCTTACATTCCTGAGCTTAAATTTTACTTAAAGTGGACTTAAAAGCTAATAAGAGTTAATAAGTTGACCCTTGTGGGTCAGATTTACTTTAAAAGTGCTATTTTTTTGCTAACAAATTAGATGGATGTTACGAATTAAGTTGAACCCTAACTTTTTGTCAAAAGTCAATGAGTTAAATTTTTGAGAAATTTTGAAGCAAATACTATTACGATTATTCGACGTAATTATAGATACAGCTTAACTTGATAGAAGATTTGACAAAGCAAGTTAATTTTGAAGTCACTAACTCAATTAGCCAATATTCTCATAACTTTAAAATAAGTCTTGACTTTTAACTTAAATGTCTCGAAACATTATTAAGAACTGATTTAGGCTAAATTATCTTGTTAAGCTACAGCCGACTTTCATTTGTGATAAGTTACAAATAGTAGATAAACTAGTTTCAAAGTTAAAAATAAGAGGGTTGGGCTTATCGTAGTAAATTTTAAATATATAAGCTGTGAATTTTAATGGAAACGGTCAATAGACAATCAGGGTTTAAGATCATACGAAAGGATTAAATTTATGGGAGTTAACTTGTTTCAAAGGATTAAAGGCAGCAGATTTGGTAGATTATTATTCTGGTGTGCCTGCATATCAGTGGTGACTGTAAATATAATTGCAGTCAATTTCGGACTTCTCAAACCCGCATCTGCGGCGACTACAACTGGCTGGGTTGTAGAGCAGTCTTCTCCCATAAATGATCAGTCGTTGCAGCAGGTGGTTTGTGTCTCATCGACAAACTGTATTAGTTATGGAGCAGTAAGTTCACAGGGAAGTTCGTTTGGATTATACAATAGTTCTAACGCAGGTTCTACTTGGACTCAAAACCCAACCCCACCCAATGCAAACAGCTCAAATCCCATATACGCCCAAAGCAATCTATCCTGCCCGAGTGCTTCTGTTTGCTACTTTAACGGTCCTAATGATGGTGTGTTTGAAAGTACTGATTCAGGTAGCACCTGGACTATGGTTAGCGGCACATCTTTATCAAGTTATTACACTGATTCACTTGCTTGTGTAAGCACTACAGATTGCATTGTCGCAGGTACTAACAACAGCACAAACACACCAGCAATTCTGGTTTCTACAAACTCAGGATCGACGTGGACTGCGGACACTTTACCTAGTAGCTTAACTTCTAGTTACTCATTTTCAGGAGCACCGTTATCGTGTAATTTAGGTGGAATCTGTATGGCATTTGCTACAGACAACAGCGTATTCCCGCAAACAACTAAAGTCTTGCTCTCGACAAATAATGGAAGTTCCTGGTCCGACATAACTTCGGATTTCGGATCAAGTCAAGTCACAGGTATTTATTGTTCAAATGCTAGTACGACTCAGTGTTTAGTATCGTCATTTGGGTCAGTTTATATTACGACTAACAGCGGAACCTCTTTTACCCAAGAAACATCTGGGCTACCATCAGGCATGCAGCTGGGAGCTAGTTTTTGTCCAAGTTCAACTCAGTGCTATGTTGCAACAAGCTTTTCGGATCAAATTTATGAATCTATTAATCAAGGTAGCTCCTGGTCTGCGCTGACCTTACCTTCTCAACTGACTTCAAGTTCATTCATTGATTCAATTTATTGTAGCAGTACTTCGGACTGCGTTGCGGTGGGGAGTAATGTAAGTTCTTCGCAGGGATTCAGTATAGTTTCTACTAACGGCGGTAGCTCTTTTAGTTACGGATTGGTGACTCCTACTGGTTCAAATACAGTTAGCGATATTTCTTGCGTACAAACAAGCTCGGTCTGTTACGGTGCGGCAGGTAGCTATTTTGTATATTCTAATAACGGTGGATCCAGTTGGTCTAATTTGACTTTGCCATCGGGTATCGTTAATTCAAGTTCAATTTCCTGTCCAAATACGACCACTTGTTATGCTACAGCCATGAATACTTCGACCACGCCGCCAGCATCAGGTGTCATATATTCAACTAATTCAGGATCCACTTGGACTTTTCAGTCGCTTCCACTCGGAAGTTATTCCAATATAACTATTTTTTTTATAAGCTGTGAATCCACTTCTAGTTGTGTTGCAACAGGAGTTGGAGGAACGTCGGGAGGAAGTAGTCAGCAGGTTGTTTTTTATACTACTAATTCAGGTACCACATGGACTCAAGGCACTCCTCCAGCGGCGGATTTGAGCGGTTATAATCTTAGTCTCGACTGTGCAGCGGGAACATCGAACTGTTATGCAACTGGCCAGTATTTTGATAGTGGCACGGGCTCCTATGTTGATTATGTTCAAACGTCTACAAATTCCGGGTCAACTTGGACTGATGTGTCACCGTCAGTGTCTAATGCAATATTTACGAATATCTCGTGTCCTACTTCCTCGGACTGTTATGTGTTAAATCCGAGAGGTGACGACGTATTATTTACCTCAAATGGAGGTTCCAGCTGGAGTACCTTAACTGTTGGCGCATCCGGCTTAAATCTCATTAGTTGTTACGATTCAACTGATTGTACCGTAATCGGAACAAACTCTTCTGGTGACGTTACGTCTTATACAACAGCAAATTCTGGTACCAACTGGTATTACTCGGTAGTTCCCCAAGTTCAAGGAATGAATCTTACGGCTCCAGCTAATTCCATAAGTTGCTATAGTTCCGTCAATTGCCAGTTATCGGGAAGTACAATTACTGAAGTCGGAATATTAGGACTTAATTTGGGTGCACCGAGTGCACCGATTAATCCCGTTGCAAGTTCTCAGAACACGACTGCAACTATAAGTTGGAGCGCACCTACCAATGATGGCGGTGCCAATATCATTTCGTATACGGTTACTGGTACGGATACTACCACTAATTCGACTCTTACTCCAGTTACTGTATCAGGAAGCCCTCCTGCAACAACTGCATCGTTTAGTTCGTTGACAGCAGGAGATACGTATGTTTTTACCGTAACGGCATCCAATGCATTTGGAACGAGCAGTGCTTCAAGCTCAAATTCAATCACTATAACAATTTTGGTACCTTCGATCTCAAGCATTTCACCTTCTTCAGGACCTCCATCTGGAGGAACGTCCGTAACTATCATGGGAAGTAATTTTACAAGCAACGCTACGGTGACTTTTGGAGGTAATGTAGGTTCGGATACATTCGTTTCTTCCACTGAACTTATGGCAACTTCCCCACCAGGAGCTGGATCGGTATCAGTAGTTGTAACTGAAAACGGACAGACTTCAAATAGTGTTACTTTCAGCTATCTTGCGCCCACGATCTCAAGCATTTCACCTTCTTCAGGACCTCCATCTGGAGGAACAGTTGTAACGATAACAGGAAGCAATTTTACAAGCAACGCTACTGTGACCTTTGGCGGTAATCCTGCAACGGCAGTAACTTTTGTTTCTTCCACTGAAATTCAAGCTACTTCGCCACAAGGATCTGGATCTGTATCGGTTGTTGTAACAGAAAGTGGGCAGACTTCAAACAGTTTATCGTTCAACTATTTGGCACCTACGATCTCAAGTATTTCACCTTCTTCAGGAACTACATCTGGAGGAACAGTTGTAACGATCACTGGAAGCAATTTTACAAGTAATGCTACTGTAACCTTTGGCGGTAATCCTGCAACGGCAGTAACTTTTGTTTCTTCCACTGAAATTCAAGCTACTTCGCCTTCTGGAACAGGTAGTGTAGCAGTCGTGGTAGTTCAAGGTCCGCAAGTATCTAACAGCCTATCATTTACTTACACTTCCTCAAGTAGTCAGACAGTATACAATCCTGTGACTCCTACACGTATCTGTGATACTCGACCAGTTGGCGGTTCAGTGTTGGCAAACCAATGCAACTCTGGTACTGGATCTACCAATAGTAACGGACCGTTAGGAGTTGGGCAGGTTCTAAGTATAAATGTTGAAGGAACATTTAATGGGATCACTGTTCCTTCCAATGCAACTGCGGTGGTGTTAAATGTGACAGTAACAGGAACGACCCAACCTGGAGGATTTTTGACAGTATGGCCAACTGGTAGCAATCAACCAAATACTTCTGTTATTAACTTTGGAGCAAACGATACAATTGCCAACCTTGTACAGGTACAGATAGGAAGTGGTGGTCAGGTATCTATCTACAACTTTAATGGATCCACTAATGTAATAGTAGATCTGGAAGGGTACTATGCACCTTCTTCTTCAACTGCCGGACTATTTGTACCGATATCTCCAGTTAGGGTATGTGATACTAGACCTCCTAGTGGTTCAACTGTTTCCAATCAATGCGATACTGGGTCTAACAAAACTATGGGCGCTGGAACTACTCTGACCGTGAATGTAAGCGGGAGCGGTCCAGGTGGATCTTTAGATTTGATACCTTCTAATGCCATTGCTGTAGTCTTGAATGTTACGGCTACAAATACTACACAGGCTGGCGGATTCTTAACTGTGTATCCTACACCTAGTACATCTACAACTCCTCCGGGAGCTTCTAACTTGAACTTCGGAGCAGGCATCAGCATAGCAAACAGGGTAATTGTTCCAATAGGAGCCAATGGAGATATATCAATATATAACTTTAATGGTTCCACGGATGTTATAGTGGACGTGAACGGATACTTTACTGGATCAGGTGCTACCAGCGGAGATGTTTTCAATCCAATTGTTCCAACTAGAATCTGCGATACTAGAACAGCTTCTACTGGAATTGCATCTAACCAGTGCGACAACGGCACAACATCCAACAATGGCCCGCTAACTGCTGGAGAGACTATTTCAGTACAGGCATCTAATATCTCTACGATTCCCTCAAACGCAACTGCGGTAGTTTTAAATGTGACTGCGACCAATACCACTTCTAATGGAGGATTTTTTACAATATATCCAACCCCAGCATCGTCAGGTTCTACACCTTCAAATTCAGATTTAAACTGGTCCGCTGGAGAAACTATAGCAAATCAAGTGGTAGTGAAGATAGGTGCTAATGATTCAGTTAACGTATATAATGCCATCGGTTCTACAGATTTGATAATTGATGTGATGGGTTACTATTCATAAATTGAACGCAAGCGAACTTTGATTGTTTATTAATAGTTGTAGGTTGAACTAAATTTAGTGACCAATAAGGCGCTGAACTTCCGATTTAACCTGTGCAATATTTAGTTTGAAAATTATGACTGGAACGAGAGTAATTTTATAACCAACTATTGCACGTTTTGAATCTGTTCACAAGTTCTACATATATCAAATAATCTACATTAATTAATTAAACGGATATTACATCATTTGTCTATCAGTTAAGTAATAATCGTATCTATTATGGGTATTTATAAGAGCCTTGACTTGTCCAACGATCAGAATACGAAATCAACTATTGCTAATTACAATAAAAAGTGACTTGGCTGAGAAAACCAAACGAATAATGAAATATAATTGTATATTTGCGAAAATCAGATATATTCTCAAGTTAATAAATTAAATTGCGACAGCTACAAGCACATGGATGGTAATTTCTTACTAACTTGAAAGGAATCTTTGATAATTTAAGTAATGTCGACAATTTTGGGTGGATCTCGAATGACGTAGGAAGTATTAATTGTCTTTGGGTTATCATTTAGCTTTAAAAAAGCGGAGCTTAGAATATGACAATTTTAATTAAGATTAGGTAGGTCTAATTTATTTTATTAAGGTTGATTTTTACTAGACACCAGTTTAAAATTTGTACAACATTGCTTTGTCTGATGTTGATTTTGTGTGCATGTGCGAGCAGTTCGTCGACAAATCATGCTAAGCCCCAGAGTTCGTTAAATCTAGCGGTAAAAAGGGCAAATACGATGCAATACAAATGGCTAATTTCGTCCGCTGCACTGTCTCGTATTTCAGATGCAGGACTTCCGAAACCTCTTCTTCAAGCTTATTTCAATCGTCCTTCCACTATCTTGATCGGAGCCAATAAGTCAAATTCTTTGGTTCCCAATGCCTCACTTGCCGCTGATTTTACGAGTGTAACTGCTTTGGAGTCAGCAGTTGAGAATAATGAGATACCGGCTTCAGTACACTATCTCATACTTGACATTGAAGCTTGGTCATTTACTCCTAAAACTGAGCAGGAATTTCCGATACAGGCAGCTAAAGGTGCATTTAGTGCAGCTAAATCTGACGGTAAAGTGCTCATTTTTACACCGGCAACGGATTTAGTGAAAGTATTAATTGGGCATCGACTTACTGGTCAAGCACTAATAAATGCCTACAGTGATTTGATTGCCAGGCCGGGTGCAAAGGTGTCTGACATCTTTGAAATTCAAGCTCAAGGTACTGAAGGAACAGTGTTATCTAATAGCTTTGCATCTTCTGTGGCATCGACAGTTCAATCAGTTAATAACTCGGTACCTTACTTAATTGGCTTATCAACCAATCCTGATGGTAGGCAGGTAACTTCTTCTGATCTCTTAGATTTGGTCGAATCGGTTCCAAACGCATCAGGATTTTGGCTGAATGTGCCTAAGGCGGGAACGGCGTGTCCAAAATGTGGACAGGCTCAACCTAAAGTCGCAGTGGAATTTTTGGAAAAGTTAGCAGGTATGAACTCTGTATCATAAGGTAGTAATCGATAACAGAGTACTCAACGTATTAGTAACAAATAATGAATTTCGATATAATTTCGTTCGCTTATATTATGGACCATTAGTTTATTGATGATTGACGTTATCATGTGAAATGGCTGATAAAAATAATTTGCTAACTTGACTAGATCTCCGATGTTTCAACCCATTAGCAACTAAAGTGACATTTTAGTAAGTTCAACTTTGATCCTTAATAAGTCTCTGGTAGTCCAACTTTCTCTTAGATTCCACAATCCAAGAAAATGTCCGAGAATACAATTGTTGAGTATAAATACGTGAAACCAATTTGGCTCTACATTACAGCGATGAGTTATAAGAATCAGCCGTAATTATGTATAGTCAAGATCTTAAGTCGGTTAGTAATATATTTACCGCTTCATCATTTATCAGTTCATCATGCGATGTCCGTCAATATATCTTCAGAAATCCGGAGATGCAAAGTGGGAGTATTTGTGATTTAGAATTTAAAAGTAAGGATCTCATGCATTAGGTGTAAGCACGCTTTTGATTAAAGGTGGACACATAGCTTGATATTAACTTCGCTTTATAGTCCAACTAAGGTTCAGCTATTAATTTCACGAGGTAGTACTTGTGGAGTAGTCAGGATTTAATGCACAAGTTGAGTTATTGGGGGTACCAGAGGCAATGGCTTGCATCCACTGTGAAATGGGTTGTGCTTCTTCTTCAACTACAGTACCATGAGTTGCTCCAGGAACATGAACGTAGTCAATTGAGTCTTTAATTAAACAGGCGCTTTTTACGTAAGTATCGGTTAGCATCGGCAGAACTAGAGTATCGGCAGTTCCTTGTACTATCAGCATTGGAGCGTATGTTACCGAATTGCCCGGATTGTTTTCGATGGCAATCTTTTGGACGCTGGCATTTTTCGATGCTGATGACTTAAAAATTTCACTAGCCGGATATTTGGAAAGAATGCCACCTAGTGCGGCAATGCAGACGCTGTCAACATATTTTGAAGCAACTTCGATTCCTTTTGGTGTAAATGCGATGGATGCAGGAAGGTCTTTGTAAGTTTTTGACCAGGTCCAAGCTGCGGTAACTGATTCGCTTTCTATGGCATTATCACTTGCCAACAAGTCGACTATAAGTGGTAGGCCAGTTGCTGGAGCAGCAGCGACAACTCCTAAGACATTTAAGGAGGGAGCATAGCTTTTAGCAAGCTGTCCAGCAAACAGAGCTGACTGACCTCCCTGT
>JAJYVQ010000251.1 GCA_021791915.1 Actinomycetes bacterium
ATACCGCAATCAAGTTTTGCGTTCTTTAGAATACAAGAATCCTTAATTAACATACTGGTTCTGTTATTTCTGCTTAAATCTACTACCTTTAATTGAAAAACTAACAAAATAACGTTGAAATTCTAAAATCAAATTTCCCATTAATCTGCGAAGAACCAGATAACTGTATTTAATAAAATTCGAAAGCTTAATGGAAAGACTGAAAACATTGGAATTACAATATTGCCTAAACCATAAAAAACAGGACCCGCATCCGCAGTCCCTGTCTCACTAATATATAGTATAGCCAATATTTATTATAACGTAAACTAAGTCTCTCATCAAATAATTGATTAAATATTGCACTAAAAAATAAAATGCGCCATAGATGCGCCATCATCGATTGTTAAATAAGCAGATTCAGTTGACCTAACCCCTTTGACCAGCACTTTTATCAGAGCGGGCGACGAGAATCGAACTCGCGTTCTCAGCTTGGGAAGCTGATGTTCTGCCTCTGAACTACGCCCGCACTTCAACCTTCTAAGTTAGTTTTTTCCAAATATATTCTACTGCAACGAGTCCCTAAATAATCTCCCAAAATATTTTTCTCTTAAACATTACCCAACTAAACATTATCTTCCTAATCGAAACTATCTAGCGAAACCAACACAAAAAATACTCAAGTTAGCGTCGATAGAAACTCGCAAAGAAAAGTTGTCGATCAGTTAGTTCTTTTCTGACAATTTATTTGTCGGCGTCTGCCTGTTTTGTAGCTGACTTAAATAAATAGTGACATCAAATTTCTTTACGATAAAACTGGCAACTCCAATGGCTATAACAGCAGGAGCTAAAACCGTAATCGTTCCTGTCATCTCAAGAACCATAAGAGTTACTGCAATTGGAGCTCGTGCCACAGACCCAAAACATGCCAGCATCCCGATAACGACAAATGGCGCAGGGTTGTGAGGATCCACAGAAACAATATGATTCAATACTGCCCAAAAACTGGCTCCCGTAAAGGCACCTATCACCATGCCGGGACCGAAAATTCCACCAGAACCTCCAGAACCGATGGACAGCGATGTTACAAGAATCCGTAAAATTGGTAGAAATATTAAAACTGCAATCGGTATTGTTTGCAGTTGATGATAGTTAAGAACTTTTTGAATCCAACCGTAACCCGTTCCTAAAACTTCGGGAATAAACATTGCAATAAGCCCAACCAAAAGTCCACCTATTAAAGTCTTAATATATATTGGTAATTTAATTGACTTGGATACATCGGTGAATTTATAGAACGTCTTTGAGTATAAAATTCCGATCCCAGCACAAATCACTCCCAAAAGTGCAAACCAAATTATCCCCATGCCAGCATCAAAATGATAACTTTCGGCCTGAAAGCCAAAAAGAGGTTGATAGCCTTCAAACAAACCGAAAACTATGAATCCTACGATCGATGCCAAAAGTGAAGGCAAAAGGACAGTTCCATCAATATCGTCCTTGTATAGTATCTCCCCTGACAACACCGCTCCCCCGAAAGGTGCTCCAAAGATTGATCCGATTCCTGCTCCAATCCCGATTGACACTGCAATTTTACTATCCCGATCAGACAGTCGAAAAAATCGGGCAATTATCGAACCTATCCCAGCACTTATCTGTGCTGACGGTCCTTCTCTCCCGCCAGATCCTCCTGACCCAATCATAAATGCAGAAGCTAATATCTTAGCTATTATTACTTTGGCTCCTACTCCTTTCGGATTGTGATGAACCGCTTCGATAGCTGCATCAGTACCGTGACCTTCGGCTTCAGGAGCGACAAAGTAAACTATAAGGCCAGAAATTAACCCACCTGCAGCAACGACAAGTGGAAGTATCCAAACTCTTGTATAAAAGGAGTCGCCCAGCGAATTACCCTCCGAAAACGGGGTTGGAATTTTATAGTTTGCAAAATAACCTAGAAAGATGTCAGTAGTCAAGACCAACGCATTATAAAATAACACTGCCCCCAAACCCGCAACTACTCCAAGAATAATACCTAAGACAATCCACCTGTTAAAATAATTGGTTATACTTATCCAATTAGTAAACTTGTTTCTTACAGACCTGAGTTTATTTATATTTTCAGACATTTTTGCCTTAATTTAATTAACTTTCTTTTCTAGTACCGAATTTTGAACTTAAGAAGGTAACGATTCTAAATTAACCATGTCGATGTAAATTTTTCGTCATACAAACTTGAACTTATCTCAGCGAAAAGTCTAAAAGCTTCGGTGATAGTACCTATTTGGGAATCAGGAATTTTTTCTACTATCTCTTTAAAACTTGCTTTTCTAGCTGACATAACTTTATTAACTAGTGCTTTTCCTTTTAGTGTTACAGATACCATAACTTTTCTCCTGTCGGCATCGGAGAATTTTCTAGTGATATATTTTTTTTCGGTTAAGTGATCGCACAACCTGGTCACGACGTAAGGCTGTAGTCCAAGTCTTTTAGCCAGTTCAGAGGGTGTTTGTGAGCCTTCGGTTACTAAAATGATAAGTGTTCGATACTGACTTAGTGTTACGCTACTTTCAACAATTGAATAAGATTTAGCAGATATCGCAATAAGGGCCCTGCTTGATCCCATTAGTACATCTGTCAATTCTGAAAGT
>JAJYVQ010000045.1:0-297 GCA_021791915.1 Actinomycetes bacterium
TCAAAAACAGAAGCTGAAAAAGTAATTCAAGTTATCGGTGACAAATATTTTGGAAAATATGAAAAAGCTGTTAAATGTCTAACAAAAGATCAACAACAGTTACTTACATTTTTTGATTTTCTTGACTGAACATTTTCTTGGTTGAACCGAGATCTTAGAAAAAATCTGCAATAAAATACTTGGGTTCATATAAGAACAACAAATGTAATTGAATCAACATTTACTACTCTAAGACATCCTATTAAAAGATCAAGAGGAGCATTTTCAAAAGAGAGTGCTAAGTTAATGATATTTCAA
>JAJYVQ010000045.1:397-15379 GCA_021791915.1 Actinomycetes bacterium
AAAAGCTAGCAAGTTAACACTTAGCCAGTTATCAATAATTCAAATCAATTAGACCAGTGTAGTTCATTGTGTTTAAAAACAGGAATTAAAATCAATACAGTGCTACAATAAAATTACAAGAGCTAAGCAAGGTATCAATCCAATAAATTAAATGAAATATTCCAAGAATTTAAATCACCAAACGCAACTTTTCGGCATAGGTCAGTCAACTATTCCCTCAGGTTAATATATCATCTCTCATGCCAAATAAATATAATTCATTTAATGGCACATGGTTGCATTGTTAAAAAAACTCTCCAGATGGAAGAAAAGACTAATTATTGGTATATTAGTCGTTATATTGCTGTTTGCCGGAGTAAACGTATGGTATTCAGAATCTCATCCATCCGAGTGGTCAAGTAATGGGCAGTACGGTGGTCCTAACTTAGGCAATGCAATAATAACAGCAAATGAAGATTACCAACTGGACAACAACCAGTTTGGGTTGCCTAATGCTGGAGATGTTGTATCTGAACTTCAATCTATTGAGCCGCCATTGGTTTTTGTAACGGGTAAAGCGAATCTAATTCCAAATATTCAAGTAAAAGCATGTTCAAATCCAACTGTCACCTCGTGCAAATGGATAGCGATGGCTCAATATAGTATTGCATCTAAAGCTTGTTATTACGTTATAATAAATAAAGGTCCTCCCATAAAGTCAAATTCGATAGGTGGTATCTGGAAAGGACCAGCTATAAAATCTAATCTTATTCCTACTGGTACTATTTATGCCACGAGCGGAAACAAAATTGTTAATTCATGTAACCTAGAAAAACAAAACATAACCAACGCACAATTTGATGGGTTTCCAGGTGCGTAATATCATAAGACTTCAGATTCTAATGGCTAATTAAAATACAGAAGCTGAAAAAGTAATTCAAGTTATCGGTGACAAATATTTTGGAAAATATGAAAAAGCTGTTAAATGTCTAACAAAAGATCAACAACTGTTACTTACATTTTTTGATTTTCTTGACTGAACATTTTCTTGGTTGAACCGAGATCTTAGAAAAAATCTGCGATAAAATACTTGGGTTCATATAAGAACAACAAATGTAATTGAATCAACATTTACTACTCTAAGACATCCTATTAAAAGATCAAGAGGAGCATTTTCAAAAGAGAGTGCTAAGTTAATGATATTTCAATTAATAAAATAAGCTAAAACATCTTGTAGAACAATTTCACCTTAAAAAAATACTTACTGATGTAATTGCAAAAGTTGAATTTAAAGACAGGAATTAAAGTAGAAAAGCTAGCAAGTTAACACTTAGCCAGTTATCAATAATTCAAATCAATTAGACCAGTGTAGTTCATTGTGTTTAAAAACAGGAATTAAAATCAATACAGTGCTACAATAAAATTACAAGAGCTAAGTAAGGTATTAATCCAATAAATCAAATGAAATATTCCAAGAATTTAGACCACCAAACGCAACTTTTCGGCATAGGTCAGTCAACAATTCCCTCAGGTACACCTATCATCTCTCATGCCAAATAAATATAATTCATTTAATGGGAAGTGGTTACATTGTTAAATAAACTCGCCAGATGGAAAAAACGACTTATCATAGGTTTATTAGTCGTTATACTGCTGTTTGGGGGAGTGATCGTTTGGTATTTAGAATTTCCTCCAAGTAGTTGGAATTATTCCTCTAATGGGCAGGGCGGTGGTTCTAATTTGGGTGCGGCAATTGTTGAAGCAAATGCAGATTACCAACAGGATAACGGCCAATTTGGTTTGCCAAATGCTGGAGATGTTGTAACTGAACTTCAATCCATGGAGCCGTCAGGATATTTCACTGAAGGTGAATTGAATGTTAATACGTATCATGTAGATTCTGCAGTTCAAATAAAAGCTTGTCTAAATCCAACTACCACCTCGTGCCAGTGGATAGCGATGGCGACATTTCAGGTAGTCAGTAAAACTTGTGAATACGTCTTAATAAATAAAGGTCCTCCCATAAAGTCAAATTCGATAGGTGGTATCTGGAAAGGACCAGCTATAAAATCTAATCTTATTCCTACTGGTACTATTTATGCCACGAGCGGAAACAAAATTGTTAATTCATGTAACCTAGAAAAACAAAATATAACCAACGCCCAATTTGGTGGGTTTCCACCCTTCTAATGCGATAAGTTCCTAACATTATTAGTTGAACCGCTTGGCATGAGTGTGGGTAGTTTTTATATTCAGTCAAAGGTTAAACCTTGTGGGGAATAGGTATCGCAACTTAGAAATAGGGTTGCGGAACATATTCGTTTCGCAACTCGTGTTTTAGATTTGAGATGTTTTATAGGTCTGATAGTGTCAACTCTTGGACGAATTGGTGATATCTTTACATAACTATACAGCCATGATCTCAATTTCTAAATTTAACTCACATCTATGCATGGATACCCAAATATGTTTTAAATATAAGCTAGTTTAATGTTTAAACGCTCCAGTATGAAGTTGTCAATCAATAGTTTCATAGTTGATATTAAAAAATAATGACAGCGGTAACTTTATTGTTTTACGAATAGAACTGACTCGAATATCTGGATATTGCACTTTAATTTTTGAAGCGATAATACTTTTTGAACTAAAATATATAGAACAATATTTACCCTTTGGATTTGATAAAATATTGTTTGTAACAATTTGCGGACGTGGCTCAGCTGGTAGAGCATCACCTTGCCAAGGTGAGGGTCGCGGGTTCGAATCCCGTCGTCCGCTCCAATAAAATACCTGTTCAAAGGGGTAGGGGGAGTTCAGTCAGCAAGAAATAATCGCTTTTATGGCGCAAATATGGCGCATTTTATTGAAGTTTTGAAACTTCATTTGAACTTATTGAATTAAATTTTGATCTTTAAGACGATTTGTTTCGATTGGCATATGAATAAACTTTCGAATCAGGTAGTTTAATAGCTATAAGGAATTAAACAAAGTGGACTTTAAAGTAAAATAAGTTGATGGGTCCCAATAACTTTATACTTACCGAAATACCTCGCTTTAGACAAGGTGTCATGATTGATTCCATAATAAGTAACCTTGAAGAGAAACTTCACAGTATCAATAACATATCTCGACATAATTCGGAAGAATATTTCAAAAACTATATTGATTGGTTTTCAGATATAGAGCAGAATCTTAATAATAAAGTTTTTGATAGAGCGCTAACTGATCTTATTTTGGACGCTAACTATAGGCAAGTTCTGACTAGTTTTCCGGGACAGTCAGAAGTTATTAAAAAAAACCTTATAAATGACGACATTCGTCGAAAGAGAAAGTTGCTAGATGATATTGTTTCAGATTTCAAGCAAATTAAAAAGATACTACAGGGAACCCGTTGTAACTCAGACCAAAAACTAGATAGCAGGCCAATTATTGTAGATACTAATTTATTAATGCACTTTCATCCCATTAATGATATAGAACTTTTAGATCAAGAAGAATCAGTTAAGATAAAGAGATTCATAGTTCCTAGAGAAGTAGTTAGAGAACTTGACAAGTTAAAGTTTCAGCTTACTAATAAAAAGCAAGAAAAATGTGTTACAGCATTAAAGTGGATAAAAGGACAGGTGGCTTTATCGAAGCAAAATAAATCAATTAGTGAGGCTCAATTCGTTGTCGAATTAAATACGCTTTCTTTTGCTGACCTAGTGCCGGATACAGCAGATGAAGTAATTTTGAGGTTGGGCAATCTCTTTAAGTCCAGTAATATCGATTTTTTGATTGCTACTGCTGATACAGGGCTTGCCTTATTGGCAGAGATGGAAGGATATAATGTTAAATTTATTCCGCAAAACTAGTGGACGATTTGGTAAGTAATCTGTTTTTGTTGGTTCGAAGTATTTGCTTGATTGGCTTTTAAATTTGTTTCGAATTATCGCAAGTTTGAAGTTTGAATGCGCTTATCAAAAACAACAAAGCTGCAAAATGTTGGTAACGGTTTGATGCAATTTGTCAATTTGAGGGTAATTGTGGCAATGTCTCTGAATTAGCTTGGCATTATATTTAAAATTCCCATTAATAGAGTTGGATCTAAACCAAAATCAGACTTGAAGCAGTTACTAAAGTTAACGAGTGTCTTATGATATTCATGTCAGCTTGGCAAATTGATAAATAAACTTTAAGTTCCTTCACAATTTAGATATGTAATGTAAATCTATCCCCTATAAGGAGTTAATCGATCGATCAGATACTTTTAAGTAGCTTTACTGCATAAGAGTTTTTGTTACCATCGAGTTAAGCTTGTTTGCTATTAGTAAATCTCTGTCCATTGTCGCATGTTGATACCTAAGTGCTGCTACTGAACTCGCATGTCCCATTCGAGCCATAAGTTCTTTGATGCTGGCTCCCGTCATAGCAGCTAAGGTATTGCCGGTGTGCCTTAGATCATGGAAATGTAGTTCGGGTAGCCCAACTTTATTTCTTGCTTCATTCCACGATCGCTGCAATACTTTTCGACGAACGGGATTTCCGTTTGAACTTGTAAATAGAAAGGCTGTCGTAGTCTCTGAGATAAATAGCTCGATATGAGTCTTAAGTTCGTCAATCATAAAATGGGGTAACGAGACATTTCTTAGACCAGCTTTAGTTTTAGGCTCGGCAACCATCTGTGTTCCGTCAGATAGTTCCTGAACTTGTTTATCTATGTGCATTATGCCCGTAGCTAAATCAATTGAATCGGTCTCTAAAGCGAGTATTTCACCAAGTCTTAGACTTCCAAAAGTTCCTAATAAAACTGCCAATCTGAACTTTCTATCTATGGCATCAGCTAGTTTAAAAACTTCTTCAAGTGTGGCTATCGGTCTTTCTGAACTCTTATCTTGTCCTGCACCTTTAATATTGCAAGGATTCGTTTTAATTAAAGATTCTGAAATTGCACAGTTTAATATGGTTCTTAAAAGCCGATAAGTTTTTGCAGCAGTTGCTTGAGACAATCCATCTTCCATTAACGTAAAATACCACTTCCTAATCTGAGCAACTGACAGTTTCGAAATTTCAGTTTTTCCAAGTTGAGGCAGAATATGGTGTTTAAGCAGACCGTTGTAAACTTCACGAGTTCGCAGCCTCAAGTCTAGTCTTGAAGATATCCAGACTAGACTATAATTTTCAAGTGTCACTTTAGCATTTTTAGGATTAACCCAAGTGCCGTTAAGTTGGTCAATTTTAAGATTGACCTCATATTGTAAAGCTTGCCTTTTAATGTCAAATGTTTTTTTATGCTGTGTACCTTCTTGGCTTCTGTATCTTAAGTCGTATACTATTTTTCCATTTGAGAGTTTTCGTCTGTGAATGCTCATTTACGCCCCCAATTTTAAATTAGAGACCGACAAGGTGGATTTTTCAGCAGATATTTTTGCAACCTGGTTTAGTTTGGTACGAGTTGATGAACTGCTTGCTTGGGAATCACTATCATAATGGTTTTTAGCCTTTAAAGAATCTACAAACTGTTTTAGACAGTCAGTTGGGATTCTACGACTGTTGCCGATAGTGACCGACTCTAATGATCCATTTGCAATTAACTTATATACAACGGTCCTACTGATAGAAAGTCTGCTGGCGGTCTCTTCGGGAGTTAGTAGCAGTATCTCAGATGAATTGTTGTTTTTGTCTGATTGTGAGCCAATCTTATTAATTTCTTGGCTACATGTATCTGGTGGGTATGTACAACTTTTCCACTCAAGAAATTGACGGTATTCTTGCAATTCTTTACTGAAAGTAAAGATATCTCTGTTAATATTATTCATGTCAGGGCCTCCTAGTAAGGTTCTGTCTGAGCTCCGGGATGTTTGCGCATCGCCGGGGCAACTTATTTTACAAAGATATTTTATAAGGTAAGTGCTACAAAATAGGTTGTAACCGCTTTAGTATTTTCTCAGTTGAGGTGAAAATTCTATATAAATTACGCCGAAGCCCAGTTCTATAAATAAGCAATAAACTAAAATTCACTTGGGTAGAGGGTAGTTAGCTTAATAATGCTTTCGATCAGAGTAACATTCAAAAGTCTGGTTATTTATACAATTAAAAGTTTTGGCGCAGATTAAAATCTTGTTTAGTGATAAATTGTAGAAGGAGGTTTTATCAAATGGCAATATTTGGCACCAAGAAAGTTACTATTTCAACATCGAAAAAGGGTATTAAGATTACTCCTAAGAAGAAGTCTCGCAAGAAAAAATAAGTTTTCTTTAAAAACTTAAATAAGTGTAACCCCAAATACTTCTAGTTACCCTGCATGCTATCTACTTTTAGGGGAAGGTAAGTAACCATCTCGGTCTTTCAGATTAGGTGGGGCAAGACTATCAGTTGATCTTGAACCAATTGTTATTCTAGTAATGCGGAATAGCTTTTTATTCGTTGGTTAAACCAAAGATGTTAAAGTCCATAAGTTATTTTTGCTGCCATTGATTGCTTGTTCTTGATGATTCTCTTGCAAAGAGCTAAAAAACCTAAGAATTTGACAATGATTAGCATGGTTAAATCAGCTATCAAGTGCTTAGATTACTAACTTAACTTTTGAAAGTTTAAATAATTTCAAAATTTCTCTTGACTTTTTATGCCTTTTATGTTAATTTATTTCTAAGCGTAGATTCAGTTAAACATTCAAATTAAAAATAGTTAATAAAAGTTGTTATCAATAGTCGGGTATTTAATAATTATTCTTTAATTCAGAAATCTGAATGAAATGTGAGGTGTTATTTTGAAACATGTAAGTCGATTACAAGATAAAAAGTACTTTGCAGGAAATTCATCTGGAGGGGGGGTAGCTCATAGTACAAATCCACCAATAGTAATATTAGCTTTTATTGCTTTTTTGTCTATTGGTATTTCTGTTATAAATTTCGGTAGTACCAAGTCAAAAAACGTTGTTTCTGATCTATCTACGACTGGCGGAAGTATTCCCAAAAGTCATAGTTTGGCAACTACAGTTAATCCATCAACTACTGATACGATTAGTTCAACAACTTCAGTTTTATCAAGTAATCAATTAGGGCAGGGCTCGTTAGGTTCTATTTCTTGTCCAACTTCAAATGAGTGCATAACAGTTGGTTCTAATTTAGGTGAAGGGGAGATATTTTACTCTTACAACGGAGCTCAAACCTTTAAAATTGCCTCGATTCCATCTAATATTAATACCTTAAATTCCGTATTTTGTAGTAGCGTCACAGATTGTATTTCAGTTGGAAACAACGCAATAGTATTTTCTACTGATTCTGGTGCAACTTGGAACCGATCTTCGGTTTCGATTCACAACATCAGTCTTTCATCTGTAACTTGTACAACTTCTGACTATTGTGTATCGGTGGGACAAAAGTTAGGTAATGAAAATTCAGATACAGGGGTAATACTTTCTTCAGTTAATGGCGGTCAAAGTTGGAGCTTAGACAATATTCCCTCCATGACGCCAAGTTTAAATTCAGTAGTTTGTCTTACTTCAACTACCTGTATAGCAGTTGGTGGGGCAGTTGTGGTAACAGATAATACAGGGCAAAGCTGGGTTAACAGAGAAGTTCCAGAAGGAATCAGTTCTCTTAGTTCAATTTCTTGTATGTCCTCTCTAACATGCATAGCAGTTGGACCTAGTTCATCTGGAATGTCTAATGGATCGGCTCAGGCTGTGGCGGTTGAAACAACAGATGGGGGAAACAATTTCTCTCATATCAACATAGGAGCTGGATCTGCATTTTTAGAATCGATTGCATGTAGCAGTACTAACTGTATATCGATTGGAGCAGGTGAATCAATCAAGAGTTCGACTGTTGAATTTGAAACTACAAACGGAATTGATTGGTCAGAGGGCCCAATAATTTCTAACAACTTAAAGTTGCGTGAAACTAACTTAGTGAATTCAAATCAACTGTATCTGTTGGGATCTGATTCTAGCAGTATGGCAATTTATGAAAGTTTGGGACAAGTATTAAGAAAGGTAGGTTAAGAATGGTTAAATTATTAATACAATCATTTTTAAAAACAATTGCAACATTATTATTGGTTATTTCGGGTGTCGCCGTAGTATTTACATTGTCACCACTTAATCCAACTGTTAAAAAAATAAGTCCTCATTTAGCAAGTTCAAATAGCAATTCGAAACTGGTTCAGCTTTATTTAGGATATGCAGATACCGATCATACTAATTCACAAGGTCCACCTTCTCCATGGGAAACTACTTCTTGTTCAAACAGTGCAAATTCGAATAACAGCTCGTGTTCTTCTGTGCCATTTCATAATCATAATGTATATGCTGATGCAAATTTTTTCGTAGGGTCAAGTTCCGACCCATATGATAATGGAGCATTAATGTTTCTGAACTCAAGTTCAAGTACGGAGACGGTGTCTAATGTCAAAGTTACAATAGGAAGTTTTAGCTATTCTTTTAATAATACAGATTATCTAGCCTCAGATCAGGGTGTTATGCTTGATGCAGCTCCTACTTCTTCAAGCTCGCCGTATTGCAGCGGTATTTTATTTGATACTTCAGATACTCCGCCTTGTGGTGCAAATCCTTGCAACGTCTCAGATAAATTAGTTCCAAAAGTTCAGTTTAATTTGACCATTGGTTCTAATTCAGGATCTATTACAGAAGATGATACAGGTGAGATTTTAAATACTGGAGGATTTGATCAAGCTAACTGTCCGCAGTCATCAGAAACCGAAGCTTGGACACCGATTGGTTTACCACGCAGGTTAGGTCCAGTCGACACTGTAGTGCCGTCTTCAATGACAAACGGCAAGTGCAATGCTAACGTTAAAGCAGCAGGAAACCTTCAGGATCCCACTTCGCAAGAGATAAATACGGAAAACGGTAATCTGATAGTAAAATATAATGGGTTTTCTGTGCCTGCAATGGGTTCATCTTTAGGATTTAATTTAACCTATAATTCACTGGTAGCTCAAAGCGAAGTGTCAGCTGGGTCCTCTGGGCCATTTGGATGGGGTTGGACTAGTAGTAATATGTCCAGCTTAGCCATAAGCGAACAATATACCCCCTCAACAAGTTCTAGCGAAGGAACTACTGTAACTGCTACCTGTGGAGGTGGTGCAGAAGCTAAATTTATCGCAGCGACCTCCACGGGAAGCTGTCCTAGTAGTTCGCTTCCGTCGGGTTATGTGCCGGATTCTAATCCCACAGATTTAACTGCTACATTTTGTGCATACCCGATGGTTACTTCAACTTTAAGCTATTATGCTAACTGCCAATGCTATGTATTGGGTCAAAATTCCAACAATAAAGTGCTTACTTATTCATCCTCTGGTGAGTTAACAAACATTGGTACGCCTGAAGATCCAGATTTAGTCAACATTGCATATAATGTTTCTCCTGGAACGAGCTACTGTCCATCTACAACTGCATACAATAGCGCATACAGTAATTGGCTTAGCTACTGTACCGTTTATACTGATGCCAGTGGACTTCAAATAGCCATAGGTTATAACGAATATGAAATGATTGATGGAATATGGAATACCAACGGAAATGCCCCTACTGACGAATGGCAGTTCAGCTACAATGGTTATATTGGCATACAAAACGTTTCCAATTTTGCAGTTTTAACTTCTATAACTGACCCTTTAGGAAATGTTACAAATTATACTTATGACTCGAACAATTCAAATTCAAATTATGATTACGATATAATATCTCAGACTCCACCCCTTGGAGCATCAAACTTAACATGTGGAACAAAATCTACGCCCACATATACTACTTGTTACACCTACAATTCAAATGGACAAGTTAGTACTGTCACTGACCCACTGGGCAATGCTACTTCATATGCATATAATGTAGATTTATCTACAGGTGACGGTTCTACAATTATCACAGATCCTAACAATAATGAAACTGAAGATAACTATGAATACGGTGAACTTACTTCCGTTGTGACTGGATACGACACGGCAACTTCTGCGAGTACTCACTACTTTTATGATCCGTACACGTTAATGACGATTGCCACAGTTTATCCGAATGGAACAACCGTAACCAACGATTATGATTCAAGAGGTAATTTATGCTGGAGTGCCAATGGGAACTTTATCAATCTAGTTATAGCCTTTGTCGAGCAAAGCTGTTCGTCAGATCTAGCGACGCCCCCCAGTGGAGCTACCGTATATACTTACAATAGATATGGAGAACCAATAGCGACAACTGATCCGAGAGGATTTACTACGTACAATGGATACGATCGATACGGAAATCTTTTGGGTAACCTACAAGGTATATCTTCTAATAATGTCTCTTCAAACATAACTTCGTTGGGCGCTGTTGGGTGCGCTTCGCCTACAAATTCAACACCACCAGTTGTTACATGTTTTGTTGGAGAGTCAAATGGATCTAATAATAACGGGGTTCTATTCGAAACTCAAAATAACGGTACAACTTTTTCAGAGGTACCAGGTCCGTTAACGACTGGAAGCAACGCAGTAACTGCTGGTCTGGGTAAAATAACGTCGATAAGTTGTGTATCTTCAAGTGAATGTTTTGCGACAAGTACTTCTTCGGCGGATAATATTTTCGATACTTCATCTGGATACAATATTCAACCAAACGGTCCAGTATTGATTCAAATATCGGATTCCAGTGGTAGTTGGACTTGGTCTCCTGTGATTCAAGCAAATTCAAGTGTATCTGGCCAACAGAATATTTCGCAATTGAATTCTGTTTCATGTGTCTCTGGAGCATGTTATGCAGTCGGATTGTCAAATTCAGGTACTGGAGTAGTGTTATACAGTGGATCTTCATGGGCTGAACAAACACTGCCGTCAGGTGTTACTGACCTAAATTCTATTTCGTGTTCAAGTTCATCCAATTGTGTGGCAGTAGGGATCGGAGGTACTAGTGGTACAGATCCAATTGATGTATTTACGACAAATACAGGGTCAAATTGGACTCTTCAAGATCAGTCAGCCATTTCTCAGTTGGCGACCTTTACTTCTATTTCGTGTCCGACTACTCTGGTTTGTGTAGTGGGCGGAACAGATACTTCTGGTAACTCTGATATTATTGGGCTGAATTGGTCGTCTACAAATAGTAATTGGGCTGGAACTTCCTATATTTCCTATATTCCTTTGATATCTTCAGAGTTGGCTATAAACTCCATAAGTTGTAGCAGTACAACCCAATGTGTAGCAGTTGGTAATCTACAAATGGCTTATCTAGTAGTTGGTCTATAGGATGTTCAAATAATACAGGCGGATGCAGTAGTTCAATTTCAGCTCCTATGAATACTCTAACTGATATAAGTTGTTCAACTTCTACTACTTGTATCGCCGTTGGAGGTTCGATAGCAGGTACCGCAGAATTTCTAAATACTACAGATGGCTTAACTTACAGTACTACGCTACCAATATCCAGTTATACTTCAAACACATATTACAACTCTTCAAACGGCGGTTGCTATCCTATAGCTGGTAGTTCAAACTGTTCGGCTAATATATACGGTGAACTAGCAAGTTCAACAGATCAAAATTCAAATACCACAACCTACAGTTACGATGGCCAAGGAAATGTTGTGAGTACTACCGATCCCATGGGTAACGTTTCAACTTTTTCTTATGACAACTTAGGTAACATAACTCAATCTGTTAAGCCACTAGGGAACGTATCAGGTGCTGTGATACAAAATTACACTACATATAGTGCATACAATGCCGACGGAATGATTTGTTGGACTGCTACAAACGAACCGAGCACATATACTTATGTTGATAGTTGCTCTAGTCCACCAAGTAATGCCACAGTGTATACCTATGATTTAGATAACAACTTAGTACTAACTCAGGAGCCTTCAAACGGTTCAACTACCCCGTACGTTACAACCGCATATAACGGCAATGATCAAGTATGTTGGACGATTACGTCTTCAACTAATTTTTCTTCTAATTCCTGTAGCTCTCCTCCAACTGGAGCAACTGTGTTTCAATACGACAGCATCGGTAACAGAATATCTGAAACTGGTCCGAATTCCAACACTTCTAATTGGACATACACAGATCCTAATTGTCCCAACAGTCCTACGACAAGAACATTACCGGAATATACCACTAACAATTATGACGTATATAAATACAATTCAAGCTGTCAGCTTGTGGCAACTGTTAATCCTTTAGGATATGTTTCAACATCTGGATATGATTCTGCGGGTAATTTGGTAGGTCAGTTTCCAAATGACCCTGGCGGAGTTGTTAATTTAAATGCAATTGACTGTTATTCTACGACTAGTTGTATAGCTGGAGGTACTGGTGTAGCTGGCTATTCAACGACTATGCTAAATACCACAAATGCTGGTGTATATATAAACGGTGTCAGTTACACATCTACTGTGGCAACATCCATAGATTCGATTGCTTGTCCTTCTAGTTCGGTTTGTTTTGCTACAGGAGTTGATGCTAACAATAATCCCGCAATATTTGAATCTAGTGACTCGGGAGATACATGGAGTGAACAAACTTTACCTACGGGTATAAATTCCTTAAATTCAATTTCCTGTAGCTCAACTACAAATTGTGTTGCCGTAGGTAGTGGATCTTCAATTTTTGATCCAGTCGATGTATTTACCACAAACGGAACAAGCTGGACTCTTCAAGATCAGTCTGCAGTATCTCAGCTTGGATCTTTAACTTCAGTTGACTGTTTGACCTCTACTACATGTATAGCTGCAGGTGGAGATACTTCAGGCAATGCCGACATTGTTGAATTGAACTGGTCATCTACCAGTAATAATTGGGCGGCTACGAGTTTAGTTTCGTCCATTAATAATATTAACTATTTAAATCCCATTTCTTCTATTAGTTGTACCTCCTCGACAAATTGTGTTGCAGTAGGTACGCTAAATAATACTGGAGCTTACGTTCTTTATTCAAGTAATGTAGGTACAACTAGTTTTGATTCATATTGTAATAATACTACCGACGGATGTAATTACAGCCTTCCTAAAAGTTTTCAAACCTTAAATTCAGTATCATGTGTAAGTGCAACTGACTGTTATGGGACTGGTACTGCAAACGTCAGCACAGGTACGTCTTTTTATACGAGTAGTGTTCCTTCGGTGCTAAGCATGGATCTTTCTACTCCGAGCTTTAGTACTCAATCTATTCCAGTAAATACAGATCCGGAAACTAAAAATGCTGACATATCAGTAAATAATCAGATAGATTCTATTAGTTGTCTATCCGCTACAACTTGTTATATAGGCGGTGAATCTGATGCAGGTGCTGCTGCAATTTATGAAACAACTAACTCAGGATCAACTTGGAATTTGGTATCTGGTTTAACACCTGAAACTTTCAGTTATAATCCTGATTCAATGCAGACAGAAGCAAATGATTATTCTGGTACAACTACTACAAGTTACAATAACTTAGGTGAGATAACAAGTGTTACGGACGGAAGCGGTAGTAATATCGGATACGGTTATGATAATAACGGTAATATTACTTGTGTAGCGTATCCAAACAGTAACGGTGCTTCAAATTGCAACAGTCCTGCTAGTTCATCAAATACAATCGTAAATTACACCTACAATAAGGACAATTTAATGACCTCTGTTTCGGATTGGCTTAGCAACGATACTCAATTTGCCTACAACGCAGATAATCAAGTTTCATCAATTAACTATCCCAGTTCTACAACTTTTAATCTGTCTTTAACTTACGATCCAACTGGTGCATTAACTAATGAGGTAGTAGACAATAACGGTACAAATAATAATATAGCTACATCGAGAAATACCAATGAATCTATAGCTTCTACTCAAACAAATAGTGGCAACATTCAGTCAACATCATATAACGGAGCAAATCAGGTTACTTCAGCGGGATCTCAGGCGACTTCAGGAACTGACTCTTACTATAACTATTCAATTGCAGGAGGTAACTTAAACTGTATAACCCAACCCAACAGTTCAGGTTATAACTGTTCAAATATGAATTCCAACTCTTCTAACTCACTTGTATACGGCAGCAACGGTGGTGTAAATGGAGGAGAACTGGGCTGTAGTGTACCATCTTCTAGTATATTGTCCACATGTCCGACGACTCCTGTTACAAATGAAACAACTTATGGTTATTCAAATGCAGGACAGAGAACATCTCAATCAACAGTTACTTCAACTTCAACTAACACTACCTACTATTCTTATGACGCTTCAGGCAACTTAAACTGTATTACACTAGCAAATACTTCAGGGTATAACTGCTCAAATCAAAATCCACAATATACAAATACTTTTGTATACAATAGTAGTAACGAGATAATGGCAGAAACTCTAGCAAACAGTTCCACTCAAGTATTTACTTGGAACAATAACTCAAGTGTTCCAAGAATAATAGACGATTCATTAAATTACTATATATATGGTCCAAGTGTATTTAACTACGGACCTATTCCAATTGAACAGATTAACCAATCAACTGGAGATGTTTACTATTTAGTAGATACCTACGCTGGAGTAATTGCTACTTATAATTCATCTTTTAGTGGAGTTGAACTACAAATCTATTCACCTTATGGAATAGATCAAAGAGGAGGACAAGATATTACCCCGCTTAGTTATCAAGCAGGTTACCAATTTCCAAATAACTTAGTTTATTTTATCAACAGAGTTTATGATCCAACAACTGGGGAGTTTCTAACAATTGACCCTATGTTTGATTCTACATATCAGGCTTATGGTTATGTAGGAGGGGATCCTGTTAATGGAAGTGACGTGAATGGACTCGGGGCACAGTTGGCAAATCCACAATGCCAACAAGGATCAAATTGCCCAGTTGTGGCTACTACGGCATCTCCGTTATGTCAATCTGGTGGAATGTTTGCTTGTGGGTTGGCTACTCCGCCGTCTATAGGTTGTTATAATTTAGAATCATATATGGAAGATCAATTAAATAATCCTAGTCAGTCCTTAAGTGTAGATGAAGCCAAAGCAGCGGCTGCAAATCAAGGCATGGGTTGTG
>JAJYVQ010000252.1 GCA_021791915.1 Actinomycetes bacterium
GACCAAACTCGAAGATGCAGTTAGATACTTCGTTTCTAGTAGCTACATGAATGAACAAAGAGAGGTAATTAGAGAATTAAGGTATCGCAAAATTCATGCAGTAATCGCACCCCCAGAAAAACTAGCACGTGCAACAGCAGACTCATACTTCAGCCTAAGGCAAACTGCAAACTTTTAATAATAAATCAGATCCACCATGAAAATACTAAAAACAACGTTAATTGATATTAAGTTGTTTTATTGGAACTCTGTCTTCTATTGGCACTTTGCGACCCTGATAAATTATCAAAAACCAAAAGCCACCTGCCAGAGATAAGCTCACTACAATTGCCAATACTAAGTTAAGATAGTAAGTAGTTACCATAGCTTCTACGAACCCGGATATCACAAGAACCATACAGGCAAGTCCGAGAGTATCTACAACAGGATTTATTATTTTGGAAAATTCTGCCATTCGAGATAAATTGGTAGGTACTACCAATACCTTTGCAACCCTAAATCCTGCGACCGAAGCCAGAGTTATAAGCGATAGTTCTAAAAGTCCGTGAGGTAAGACGAGTCTGATAAAGTCTTCTCCACCGCCATTTTTAAACTCATATGCACCCAATACGCCTATTAAAACGGAGTTTTCGATTAACACGAATACTGTCGGTATTCCAAGTATAAAACCACCCAAAAAGACTACAATGGCAACACCAATGTTGTGGGTAAAGATCTGTGATGCTAATGCTACTCGCATGGCAATCGGTGTCTGATAAAAAGCACCGTGATTACTTCCGATACTAAAATTATTATACTCTACGAACGCTTTTGCATTTGAAGGGTCAAGCACAGCCCACAATATACCAGCAATCAATCCCAAGAGTTCTATTGCTACGGCAAACCAGAGTATGGATTTTACTTCGTAAACACTTCTGAACAGCCGATAGGATATAATCCTCTTAAAATTCTCTTTTCTTATTGCATCTTTATAAATAATAGAGTGCGAATCTGCAACCAAATCTGCGACTCTTCTCGTACCTTCGGTATTTGGAAATCGATGCCTAGCGGTAGCATAAATTGCCAACGCTTTTCTATAGATATAGTCATAACTCATAATTTGAGTTAAGCTAGCTTTATTGGAAAGTTTGCGTTGCAAGAAAGTTTCTGCTTCCAAATTCTGCAAACTTGGATGATTGCGTTCTAGAAATCGATGTATATTCATTAAATGGAGTTAACTGATAAAAGAGTAGTATCGACACCCGAGGGTGTACCGATTGAGTTAGTCTTAGCCGGATTAGGATCTAGATTCGCAGCAATTTTCATAGACACTATGATACAAATAATATTAATTGCCATTTTATTTTTTATATATGTCGTTTCGAAAGCCGAGTCCGTAATTGGGCAAAATAGTACCCTGTCTTACATTTTAACGTTTTTTTATATTGTAATAAATTTTATTATCTACTTCGGTTACTTTATAATATTTGAAATGTTGACAGGTGGAAGATCGCCCGGCAAACTTATGGCCAAAATCAAAGTAGTGGATATAAACGGAAAGGGTTTAACTTTCCGAGCTTCTTTGATTCGGAATCTGGTTAGGATTATTGATTATTTACCGTCTTACTATATCCTGGGTGCTCTGTTTATATTTTTTAGTAGCAACGATCAAAGGATTGGTGATCTAGCAGCACGTACAGTCGTTGTTCAATATGAGTTCAACTCCAGTGGTAAACTTACGGATTGGAACAGATTATCTTGGATAAATGCCGGTGGTTTGGACCAACAATACAATATGGCAAATCTGTTTACCAATACTGCAAGATTCATCGTACCCCCAGAACTGGCACATCTGGATACTACAAAGCTAACATATAACGATACAGTCGTTATTCAAAACTTTTTAGTAAGACGTCATCAACTTGCACCAGATATTCGCGAAAAAATGGGAGTTAACTTAGCCAATGCTATTGCAACAAAAATAGGTGGATACAATAACGACTGGCCACCAGAAGTTTTCTTGGAAACTGTCACTATGTTAAAAAATGTAAAATAATTCAGTCGTCCAATACTTCTAAAATACCTTCTAACCACTTGCTAAGATTTTCCCTTAAGTTACTATCAGTTTTTCCGAACCTGACTAAAACTACATCTAATTTTGGACTGACAACTACAAGTTGTCCTTCAAATCCGTCAGCCCAAAAAGTACCGAACCTGTCATCTTTTACCCACCACAAAGAACCGTAATTCCACTTGGTTTCCTGATCTATAGATAGTTTGGCTCGGCCATGATCTATCCACTTAAGAGGTAATATTTGTTCACCATTCCAATTACCGCCGTTTAAGTACAAATACCCAAATTTCGCATAATCACGCGCAGTTGCATATACGAAAGATGATGCAATCCAAACTCCTTTTTTATCGTACTTTAACTCAACAGAGTTCATGCCAATCTTATTGAAAAGATTAGATCTTACAAATTTTTCAAACTTTTCGGTTCCACCCAACCTTTCAAGGATTAATCGCGATAAAATATTGGAACTTCCTGAAGAATAGTTAAAATGAACCGAAGGTTCATGAATAAGTTCTTTTTCAATAGCGAACTTACTAACATCATCTG
>JAJYVQ010000253.1 GCA_021791915.1 Actinomycetes bacterium
ACCTGCCAACAAGAATGGAAGGTTATCGCTAAATTCATCCATACAAGCTTGAATCGCCTTTCTGGTGGCAATTTTGGCGCCCGGCTCAAAACTTAAAGAAATACTGTTTAGTTCCGTCAAAGGTGAGAGCTTCATATGAGAGTCGAACAATTTCTTTTGATTATCCTTTAGCTGACTCACTTTTGTTTCCCAATTGCTACGAATTTGGGCAGAACGTCTTCCTCTGGCTTCCATATATTTTTTGACTTCATCTGGAACCTGAAAACTTTTATTTGGATCAAGTCCTAAAAGTTCCTTGGTCTTTTTAATTTCGTCTTCAGGGAAGGGATCACCGTGAGCTTTTGACGTGTCTGTGAGATCAGGAGAAGGAAAACCAATATGGCTTCGCAGTATTAATAAATTCGGTCGGTCGCTTTCTTTTTTAACCTGAAGAATAGCAGTTTCAAGCAAATCTAGATTTTCGGCAATCTCACCAAGTTTAACAACGTTCCAACCATAAGCCTCAAATCGCATAGCCACATCGTCACTATATGCAATTTCAGTATTTCCGTCGATCGTTATATGGTTGTCATCGTATATTGCTATTAACTTTTTCAAACCCAAGTGTCCAGCTAATGAGCCTGCTTCATGAGAGATGCCTTCCATAAAATCACCGTCAGAGCAAATTACATAAGTGTAATGATCTATAATCTCTGAGGAGAATTTCTGCTCTAAATATTGTTCGGCTATTGCCATACCGACAGCATTTCCAAATCCTTGTCCCAAAGGACCTGTTGTCACCTCAATTCCCAATGTATGGTGAACTTCTGGATGACCAGGAGTTAAAGAGTTGTAAGTTCTGAAACTTTTAAGATCTTCTAGAGTTAATGAAATTCCGGTAAGAAAAAGCATTGAGTAGATGAGAATCGATGCATGTCCACAAGAGAGAATAAATCTATCGCGATCAAACCATTTAGGATCGTCAGCGTCATATTTCATTATACGGCTGAAAAGAACCTGAGCTAGTGGCGCCAAAGCCATTGCGGTACCGCTATGACCTGAATTTGCTCTAAAGGGTGCATCCATTGCTAGCCCTTTAACTGTAGTTACAGCTAGCTCTTCTAATGTTTTATCTAAAATGTTGTTATCCACAATGTTGTTATCTATATTTGTCATATTATAGAATTTACTAGCTAAATAACACCTAGAAATCATAATCGGTAAATGTTTTTTGAATAAAATTATAGTTTATGTTTTGAACCGTAATCTTATATTCAAGGTAGCTCTTTTGAAGCTATCGATCTATTGGATTGCTAAACAAAATGTTGAATCGCTAAGTTCTTGAAGTCAGAATAATATATATCATATATTAAGAGAATTTCAGGAATACTAGCGAAAAAATTTCCACGACTAAAAATGCTTACAGACAATCAATGATCCTTTAAAGTTGTGACTAAGTCAGTGAATCTATACCTCATAAATAGAGATACTTTATGTTGTTTGGTAGAAGATATTTTTATGAAATAGTTTTTAATTAATTATCTTGACTGTTAAATTACTTGATCGATAAAGCTGTTAGTTTCCTAGTTGAACCTCTAAATCCAAAGCAAAGGTTAAAGCATAAGGATCGCAGGCAAAAGTAGAACCAGACAGAAAATTGTTTTTTTGGATATAACCTCTACGGCATCTAACTAATTCCATTTTTTGAGTATGATCAGTTAATATACGCCTTGATGGTTTAAAGATACGCCTTTAAGTTTGCAAAAAAGTAAATTTTCAAAGATAACTGGTACAAAATTTAACTAAATTGAAACTATTTGTTATATATAGACGATTTATCTATCAAGAATCGAAAACTATTTTAGAAGCTCAATTCAAAGGAGAAGAAAATGAAAAGTGTTGTGAAACTGATATTACATATGAAGACATCTTCAATGGCTGCATTGGCATTGGGAGCTTTAATTCTTTTTGGATTAGGAGCTGTTGCTTTCTCATCTAACAACACTTCTGACCACATTCTAAACACATCTGCAAACGTTCCAACTACAGCAGCTCCTGGATCTTCTACGCAAGGTTCTACCACGACTGGTAGCGCAACGCTGCCACCGTGCGGACCCCAATATACAAATCATGGAAAATACGTATCTACAGTAGCTAAAATGCATCTGGGTGGAGCTATCGTAAGTCAGGCAGCTAAGTCATCATGCGGGAAACCAGTCAACTGTCAAAATAACAGTAGCACGAGTTCGAGTTCCACGACCTCAACTTCGACAAGTATGCAGACAACAACAACCTCGGTTCAATCTACTACGTCCACATCAGAAGTGGCAAATGGTAACCAGCCAGGTCCGAATGCTCATGCCAATAGTCACGCTGAGCACGGTCGTTCTGCTAATGGTTCACAAGGTAGAGGTAATTCATCGGCGGCTGGCAATAGCGGTAACAGTAGTACAAGTGATAGCAATAATAATAGCGGGTCCGATTCAACGAGCACTCAAAGTACTTGCAACTCCTAATAGTGTATATCCCCTAAACTATTGGAACTAAGGTCTTCTTCAATTAACGAGAAGACCTTAGTTTATTTGTTACTGACTTTTATTTAGAAACAAATATTTG
>JAJYVQ010000046.1 GCA_021791915.1 Actinomycetes bacterium
AGTTTGTTAATTAAATCTAAGGTCCTCATTAACTTATTTTATTTTTCTCTATAGTCTTTATTTCGCTCTGAGCTAATTGAATTTTTTGAAGACCTTGTTTCATTAAATTAATGTCGTTTGAGAGTTTACCGTCATTTGATGCTGAAGCATCTTCGTAGCATTTTATTGCTCCGTTATATAGATCAGTATAAGCATCGGCCAAAGCCAAAGTAACAGTTACCGATGGAGTCGGCAAATTTCCGTTTGCATCCTGAACATCATTGCCTAAAACTACACAAAAAGTTTTAGCCGAAGGAAAGTTTTGTTTTAAAAAAGCCTGATTTACATTACCAAAGTCATGCTGAATTACGTCAACCGACGAACCGAACCCTGATCCAGATTCCCATTGAGACACTCTTTTGTAAACCGGACCAGACATATCGGCACTACAGGAACTGATCAAAATCCCAAAACAGATTAACACTACCAAATAGAATGCTTTTATCATTTAAGTAGTTCAACAACTAGTTGCTTAGTTTTGCCTGCTCTTAAAATTAAATATTTATCCATTATTAGATCATCTTGTCTAATTTCTTTTGAATCATTAATTCGAATGTTATTTAAATACAGGCCACCCTGTGACACTAGTCTTTTAGCTTCACCTTTAGAGGCAGTCAGCTCAGCTAAAAGCGCCAAAGCTTCCACGCTTATGCCAATTACTTGATTAAAGGCCAAAGTTTTGGTAGGTACTTTTGAAATTAAGTTTTCAATATCCATTTCTTCTACTGACTCTTTAAAAATGCTTTCAGAAGAAGTTTTTGCTTCATTGGCGATTGTCTGACCATGCACCATCTTGCATACTTCGTAAGCTAAAGTTTTTTGAGCCAGTCTTTCTTTTGGGTTTGTTTTTTGTTCGTTTTCTAACTGAGTAATCTCATCGGTGGACACGAAAGTAAAATACTTCAGATAGGAAATAACGCTAGTATCCTCTGTCTTATAAAAAAACTGGTAGAGCTCATAAGGACTAGTTAAATTGGCGTCCAACCAAACCGTTCCAGATTCAGATTTGCCAAACTTTTGTCCGTCAGATTTGGTCAATAGGGGCGTAGTTAGACCTCTTGGAGATTCGGTATTTCTAATTCTGCGAATCAAATCAATTCCTTGAACAATGTTTCCCCACTGGTCCGAAGCCCCTACTTGTAAGTTTACTCCATAGTTATCGAATAGGTATAAGTAGTCATAGGCTTGCAATAACATATATGAAAATTCGGCAAAACTTATCCCCGCATCAGGATTTTCAATTCGCTTTTTAACCGACTCTCTGGCTAACATCTGATTGACAGTAACATACTTACCAACTTCCCTAAAAAATGAAGTGACATTTAAGTTTGCCCACCAGTCAAGGTTATTTACAACCGATATTTTTTCCAAATCTGAACCAAATAAAGTTTCAATTTGGCACTTAAGTGATTCAACATTTCGTGCTACCGTATCTTCGTCTAGCAACGGACGCTCTGTGGTCTTTCCAGATGGATCGCCAATTAAACCAGTAGCACCACCGATTAATACTACAATTTTATGATTTAGTTGAGCAAATCGCTTAAGTAAACAGAGTTGCAACAAATGACCCACGTGAAAACTACTTGCTGTCGGGTCAAAACCTGCGTAAACAGTAAAAAATCCCTCACTGTTTAGCTCGTCTACCAGATTGTCATTACTTATTTGATATATAAGACCTCTAAATTTTAATTCTTGATATAAATTCATTTAATAAATAAAGTATTTGCATCCTAAAGACTTAATATAAGCCGTACTAGTCAATTATAAATCAAATGAGATGACTGCTATTTGTTTCTTCTCACTGGAAAGAAATTGCTTCGATTTCACAATCGGATCTAGGTTCGATCACCGTCACCGTTAATTTTATACTTTAAAAGGAACTTTTGGCATAAATAACCTATTATTGAGTTCGGATTGCAAACAATGCTTTTAGACTCCAGCCCCAAATATATGTATTGATTTCATTCAAACATATATTTAACTTCAACTTAGCTAGCAATGCATAAAAAAACTCCAAATTAAATGCTATCTAGTGCGAAAATAACATTAATTCAAATTCATATACTTTCAAATTGGTTTTCATTTAGAAGATATATCAGACTAATAAGTAACTTTTAGAAGCATGTTAATAATAAAATTTGTACAACGGATACTAACAATAGAGTAGACAAATATTATTTTCTTGAAATTTATGATCACATATATTTAATTTATTTGGTATTTAATTTATTTGGTATTTGATTTATTTTAAGAGTTGAATTTGTTCTGTGGTACAAAGACTAAAATTTAATAGATTTTATATCAACAATTAAAATAGAGACTTATTTACTTTTTAATACAATGTATCCGGGAACCTTTGCAATTACAAAACCTGATCATCCTGCCGTCATTTTTACTGCTACTGGAGAAACTATCACATACCGGCAGCTAAATGCCAGATCAAATAAGATTGCTCACCTATTTCGAAATAACGGAGTAACACGTGGCGAGGTAGTAGCTATTTTTATGGAAAATTTGCCCGAATTTATTGACATTGCTTGGGCCTGTCAAAGAAGCGGGTTATATTACTGCGCCATCAGTTCATATCTTAAGCCAAATGAGATTGCCTACATTCTAAACGACTGCAAACCTAAAGTCTTTATAACTTCAGAGTATAAACATAATGAAGCTTTGGTAGCTCTAAATATGTCATCTTCCGTAGAATTTGCATATATTATTGGAGATTCTAAAGGCGAATTTAAGTCACTGGCTTCTGCTACCCAAGAAATGCCAGATACCAATTTGCAAGACGAAGTTGAAGGGTTGGACCTGCTCTATTCCTCTGGAACCACTGGAAATCCCAAAGGGGTTAAAATACCATTAAGTTACTCGGAGATCGGATCAAATGTAGCAGTACAGTTTCTACTTTCAGCACTGTACGGAGCAGATGAAAACACAATTTACCTCTCCCCCGCTCCGCTATATCACGCCGCACCTTTAAGGTTTACGCTTTCAATACACAGGATCGGCGGTACCACTTTAATAATGGACAAATTTTCTCCAGAAGAATATTTGAAAGCAATTCAACACTACGGGGCAACTCACAGCCAAGTAGTACCAACTATGTTTGTCCGACTTCTAAAGTTAGATAAACAGATAAGAGAAAAATACGATATATCCTCTCTAAAATGTGTTATACATGCAGCAGCTCCTTGTCCAATTCCAATTAAAGAACAGATTATAGATTGGTTCGGTCCGATTATACAAGAGTATTATGCAGGAACCGAAGGCAACGGTTTCGTTGCGATCAACTCCTATGATTGGCTCAAACACAAAGGATCAGTAGGAAAAGCTCTGGTGGGCAAAGTTCACATCTTAGATGACGACGAAAACGAACTAGATATAGGACAGGATGGGATTGTATATTTTGACGGTGGCGCAAAGTTTGAATACTTAAATGATCCTGAAAAAACTAAAAAGTCTAGGTCGAAGCAAGGCTACTCAACCTTAGGAGACGTCGGACACTTGGACGAAGATGGATTCCTTTATCTAACTGATCGGAAGGCATACATGATTATTTCAGGGGGTGTTAACGTATACCCTCAGGAAGCGGAAAATTTGCTAACTACTCATGAAAAAGTTGCCGATGTTGCGGTTTTCGGTATTCCTGATCCCGATTTAGGTGAACAAGTCATAGCTGTTGTTCAACCTACTAATTTTAGTCTGGCAGGTAAAGAACTGGAAGAAGAACTAATAGACTTCTGCAGGCAAAACCTGTCTAAAATTAAGTGTCCCAAGCGCATAGATTTCTTGGAAGAACTTCCACGACTTCCCACTGGAAAACTCTATAAAAGACTCTTGCGAGACAATTATATCACTTCTGATACTAAAAACTAATCTGAAACTTCCAACAATTAGTCATTGACTATCGAGATTTTATAGTTTCGATTTTTTTAAAAAAAATATGATCATATTCTAATAGTCAGCTTCTATAAGTATTAATAATCTGCAATTAAATTCAGTCGTAGCACTTGCAAGATACAAAGCTTATAAATTTGAGTATCCTTAGTATTTAAGCTAATTATTTATAAATACAACTTAACCAACAAATATTTCTGCAAACGCTTATTTTTGAACAGATTTAGTTATCATATAGCCAAGCATGACATACTTCATATCATAAATTAAGAATTTTTATAAAATCGTGATTGTATTTGCTCTACTTAAAAATATCCGCCTTAAAACAACTACTTAAAAATATCCGGTTATAACATCCTGTTTAAGATCATAATGCTAACTGTAACGATTCAACTGTAACGATTCAACTGTAGCGAATTAACTTTAACGTAAATTCAATTTTATTTTTCCAATTCATATCTACTGCTAAGATATCTTTTAGATCGCATGTTGTTTTATTGCGTCGGTTGCTAGTTTTGGAATCTTAGTTTAGTTTTTGTCAGTTTGAATTTTATTTTATTCCTCACTAACATTAAACTGAGATATCCAATGGAATAGCAATTTTGCATTCATTAAAATTGTTTGTGACAGGGTATGGGGAAACAGTGCGATTCAAACAAGATTAGAACTTGGTAAGGATGAAAGAATATGAGTTTTTTAGTGGACCCCCCACTTTTAGTAACAGCAGGAGCTTTAATTGAGAAAAATGCGCCAAATAAGCTTGCAGCCGATGCGCTAGAAAAAGCTACGGTAGCTGTTTTTATCGGCACTTCAGTAAATCTTTATTTGGATAAGCCCCATACAAAGTGGATGTGGAAAATGATGGGTGCAAAGTCAGGAAGAGATTGGATGATTAACTCCGATGTGTTCAATTTTGAATACCAAGATGTTTCGGTGTTTACTCACATGATTTCTATTCTAATTTTTTCGACTTATCCTTTCTGGATTAAATTAGGAAGAAAGTTAGTAAAACCCAAATACCTTAAACGCTAATTATATGTCAAAAGGCATACCCTCGAAAAGTCTTATTTCGTTTTGTTCGGCAATTTTGCCTTCGGAACTAGGTGGTCCTGACCCAAATGACCTTGCCGTTAAGGTGCTACTCTACTTGAACAGGCTTCCCAAAGATTTTGCCAGAGGTTATTTGGCTGCAGTAAACATATTTGATTTAATCTCGTATACCAAATATAAAAAACGCCTAAGCGACTTGGATGCCAAAGATAGAGACGAGCTGATTCAAAAACTCTATAAGAATAAGCTAATCTTCAACTTAATAGAAGCACTTAAAGCAGTAATTCTCTTGGTAAATGGCGCATATTCAAACTCACTTGAAATTAATCTAGCGGCCAACAAGAATCCAGTTGCACGAAAAACTCCCAAACTAAATATTATAAGTTCTCACATCTGGCCAAGTGTAGCAAATTGTGATGTTGTAATTGTGGGTTCTGGAGCAGGAGGTTCAATTGTAGCAAAAGAGCTGTCCGCCAAAGGAGCCGACGTAGTTATCGTAGAAGAAGGTCAGTATCACGACGCAGAAGAGTTCAGAACAAATCTTCCACTGGATAGATTCGCTTCTATGTATCGAGACGGGGGATCTACTGCTTTATTAGGATTGCCTCCCGTCATTATGCCAATTGGCAGAGGTGTCGGCGGAACTACTCTTATCAATTCGGGTACCTGTTACAGAACTCCAGACAGTGTATTAGATCAGTGGTACAAAAATTTCGGACTAGATTTTGCCGAAAAATCTATCTTTAAGCACCATTTGGACAGCATAGAAAAAATATTTGAAGTAGGTCCGGTTCCGCTAGATATTATGGGCAAAAACGGACTAACTGCGATGGAAGGTGCTAAAAAGTTAAATTGGAAAACTGGACCACTTACAAGAAATGCACCAGGATGTGACGGTTGCTGTCAGTGTGCCATCGGTTGCCCGCATAATGCAAAACTTGGCGTTCATCTTAGTGTGCTTCCACAAGCCTGTAAAACTGGAACAAAAATAGTAACGGATCTAAAAGTTCACCATGTTATAACCGAAGACAATAAAGCTATCGGACTATTTGCTACTAGGTCCGACAAATCCCAAGTAATAATTTATGCAAATACAGTGGTAATTTCTGCTGGAGCTACGGAAACACCGGGAATCATTCGACGAAGCGACATAACGGTACATCCTCAGCTTGGTAGAAATTTGGCAGTTCACCCTGCAGTAGCTGTAGCGGGAAGATTTGACGAAGAGATATACCCATGGAGAGGAGTTCTCCAAAGTGCCTCAGTCGAAGAATTTCATGACTCAGATGGAATATTAATCGAAGCAACTGCAACTCCTCCCGGTATGGGGTCTATGGTTTTACCAGGTATAGGCTCAAAACTTTTAAAGCAGATCGATGAAGCAAAACACTTAGTAACCTTGGGTGCAATGATATCCGACGGACCTAACGGTAAGGTTTCTGGGAAAAACCGTACGCTTATGACTTATAAAATGTCACACCGTGACGGAAATAGACTTATAAAAGCAATTGAAATATGTTCCGAGTTACTGTTTGCAGCAGGTGCTAGAGAAGTTTTAACAGGTGTTAGCAGATTGCCAGTATTAAAGTCTAAAGAAGATATAAAAGAGATTAAACAGCAAGCTAACTTCAAAGAACTGCACGTAGCTGCCTTCCACCCAACGGGATCCCTAAGGGCAGGAACCAGCGTAGTCGACTGCCCGACTGATATTGACGGACAACTTCGGGGATGCAAGAACCTCTATGTAATTGATGGTTCAGTCATTCCTTCAAGCCCGACCGTCAATCCACAAGTTTCCATTATGGCAGTAGCTGAAGCCCTGTCAGCTAAATTAATTCAATCTCGTTTTAACTGATTCTGGCTAAATCGTACTTATTTTATAAGTACCTATACCTAATCTACGAAAGCAATCTCACAGGTATTTTCTATATGAAATCCTAAGTTAAAACGAAAACTGAAAGTATTCCTTCAAATATTCAAATCTTCCTGGCGGGAAAGGTATACCACCCCGATTACCATAACTATCAGACCTAAAACTTCCACCACTGGAGCCATATGAGACAGACCTCTTATATTAATCCGATCGTGAAACATAACGATACCTATAGTCATAGCCACTATAGGTTGAACTACAGTCAATATAGGCAAAGTAAAACGTATTTCTCCCAACTGATAAGCGCTTTGAATCAATAGCAAAACCAATATTCCAGAAACTGCCAACGAATAAGGTCCTACAGTAGTTAAAGTATGCAAGTATCCGTGCCGTATCTCGTGTCCAACCAACTCGATAGAAGCGGCCAAATACCCTAAAGCAAATCCCGAAGCACCAGATAAAATAAGTGCCTTAGTTCGGTTCTCTTTATTAAGGGAAAGTGCAACTAAAATTCCGACAACTGTGGCAATAATGACTGTCAAAATCAACCAGCCGTAGAGATGTGGAACTTTATTGCTCTGATGAGGATGTGCTACCGTTAAAAAGATCGAAAGCCCAATGCACGTAAGTATAGCTGCTGAAAAATCTTTTAACGAAGGCATTTTCTTTCTAAAAACAGAAGCCGCAGGTATAGCAAATACCATTGAACTTACCAGTATCGGTTCGACCAAAGACAGTGCTCCAAACCTTAATGCTAAAAACTGAAAAACAAACCCTGTGATGTCGAATAAGTTTCCAAACAACCAGCTTGGATATTTAAATAACTCTATAAGCAACTTCGGATTTAAGGAAAGTTCAGGCGGTGCCTGTTCAGAGGCATAATGTTGTAACACAGCAGCTACTCCATAAAATGCCGAACTCAGTAAGGCCAATAATATTACTGCAACAGACATTTAAAGACCAAAATCACAAATGTTGCTAAGAACTTCCGCTTCTATTTAATATCAAATTCAGCTTTAACTTTTTTTGTTGTAAGATGCTCAACAATGAAAGCTAAAATCGGCACCAAACCAGCCAACACAACGGGAATCATCTGCCAAATTTTCCACTTAGTCTTATTTATCAGATCGAATCCAGAGGCTAAATAAGCAATATAGAAAAACCCGTGAATTGGTCCGACAATTTCTACAACTGATTTGTTATGGGCAATAAATTGAAGTGGCATTCCAATAAATACCAATGTTGCCAAACCTACACCCACGATATTTGCAAGAATTCTGTAGCGATTTAACGAACCTTCGACTCCTCTGACTAACTCCATTCAAAACCAGCTCTTTCTCTTATTCTCATTGTTTAATTGTGACAGGTACTCGTTATATGCTATCAGGTCCTCGTCTTCAATCTCCACTTCCACAAAATCCTCTTCTAGATCAGCTAACTCACCACTTTGAATTTCAGATCCGTCGCCAATCTTTAGAGCAGATGAGTTTTGATCCAACCGATTTGACTTGTTTTCGGCATTTGAAAAAAGAGCCTGTCTCTTAGGTGATGCCGGATCTATCTGTGGTATTCCTGGTGCCCCAATTTGTCTTTTTACGGTTTTAGGTATCTCTTTGTGTTCGTCATGAATTATCTTATACCAAGTATAAAAAGCGTATATCGCAAACACTGGCCACTCTATAGAGTAAGCATAACTTAGTAAATTCCCGCTCAGGGCCCGGTGTATCTGCCAGTCCGCCAATATAAAAAACAAAGGTACGACCACCAGTAAAGTAATGTGAGCCCAGATCGCCCGTGAGCTTAACCATTTAGTCTTGAACGAACTGTCCATACTATATAGGCTAGTGCATCTTAAATAACTTTCACGTCACGACATTGCCTATTCAAACTTAAGTAGCCTAAGATAAATATGAATTAAAGTTTAAAAGTCCAACGGGACTAATGATACTTAAAAACACAAAGGCCTTTTAAGTCAAGAATTTTTTAAGACCAAAGATATTTAGCGCCACAAATATTTAAGAAAAAACAGTGAGGTAACAATGCGTGCTGGAATGGGTTCCATGGGTGGACAATTTGGAAATTATATGCGTTCGTTCAGAAAGGACGAATCCGTCACATCTGTACAGATTACAAAAGGTACAGCAAAAAGAATGTTTAAGTACGCAAGACCTTACAGATCCCTGCTAATGATTTTTCTTGTAGTCATTGTTATAGATTCTTTGATAAATGTAGCCAATCCTTTAATCTATCGGGGAATCATAAACATTGGCATCCTTAAAAAAGAAACCAGCGTTATTATTACATTGGCATTTGTAATCGGACTATTGGCAGTTTTTGATGCGATAATTTCTGTAATACAACGCTATATTTCCGCCAAGATAGGAGAAAATCTAATCTTTAAACTAAGAAGTGAAGTTTACGGTCATATACAAAAGATGCCGATTGCTTTTTTCACAAGAACTCAAACTGGAGCGTTAGTTTCAAGGTTGGATTCAGACGTACTCGGAGCTCAACAAGCATTCACGGACATACTTTCTTCAGTTATTTCAAATATCGTCACGGTAGTTTTAGTTCTCGCTTCCATGCTTATTTTGTCTTGGCAAATTACTCTAGTATCTCTTGTTATACTGCCGGTTTTCATATTTCCGGCAAAAAAAATCGGTAGATTAATTGGAAAGTTGGCCCGAGAGGGTTACTCTTTAAATGCTCAACTCAGTTCTCTAATGATCGAAAGATTTAACGTAAGCGGAGCAATTTTAGTGAAAATTTTTGGTAATCCAAACCACGAGATAGGTCTATTTGAGTCAAGGGCAGCAAAAGTAAGAGATATTGGCATCAAACAAGCTATGTACGGCAGATTTTTTTTGGTAATACTTACGTTAGTTGCATCTTTAGCGACTGCTGTAGTTTACGGATGGGGTGGAGTACTGGCAGTTCGAGGAAGTCTGAGCGTCGGGACCGTAGTTGCCCTTACTGCATACTTAAACAGACTTTACGGCCCTCTTACTTCGCTTTCAAATGTTCAGGTTGACATCATGACAGCATTGGTGTCATTTGATAGAGTTTTTGAGGTGTTGGATTTAAAACCCCTAATTGACGAACCTTCGAATCCAAAAAAACTTGTCGAAATGCCGCCATCGATCGTCTTTGAAGACGTTAACTTTAGCTATCCAACAGCGGATCAAGTATCTCTTGCTTCTTTAGAGTCGGTAGCAATATTGCAAACTATCGATTCGGGACAGGTATTAAATGACTTAAGCTTTAAGGTTGAACCGGGATCGATGGTAGCACTCGTAGGGCATTCAGGAGCGGGAAAAACAACCATATCTTCTTTGATTGCAAGACTTTACGATCCCACTTCAGGATTAATTAAAATCGGGAATGTCGATCTGAAAGATATTTCTTTAAATGACTTGAGGTCAACTATCGGAATGGTGACCCAAGACTCTCACCTGTTTCACGACACCATTAAAGCTAATTTGCTATTTGCAAACCACAATGCCACTGAAAAAGATTTGTACGAAGTACTTGAACAAGCTCAGATCTTAGATTTGATTAACTCGCTTCCTGAAAAATTAGACACCGTGGTAGGTGACAGAGGTTACCGACTTTCTGGCGGTGAAAAACAGAGACTTGCTATTGCCAGACTCCTGTTAAAAAAACCTCAGATCGTTATCTTGGATGAAGCTACCGCTCATCTTGATTCAGAATCGGAACTTTTAGTTCAAACTGCACTTTCAAACGCCTTGAACAACAGGACCTCAGTCGTAATAGCTCATCGACTTTCAACCATTCAGAAAGCCGACAATATTCTCGTAATAGACGAGGGCAGACTCGTGCAGTCGGGAAAACATTCTGCGTTAATTAATGAACCGGGTCTTTACTCCGAGCTTTATAGAATTCAGTTTTTAGGCGAAGGAAACGTCAAATCCAGCGTACAACACTAGATGAGATCTTAAATTGACGCTTCCTGACTTTCTCCGACGGACCACTGCTGTTTAAGCATGTCAGCAATTTCTTTACCAGCATTTTTCTCGGCTATAGCTAAAAATTTATCAGCGGCAACTCCGATAAAAAGTCCTTCGGCTTTTGCTGTCACATTACCGTTCCAGTAAATCTCGCCTTCCACAAAAACTTTTCTTTCCGAAATACTTTTAACTCTCGCTTTTAGTACTAAATCTTGATATAAAGGCGTAGGAGCTTTGTATCTTACTTTTAGCATACCAGTAAGTGCTGGAGTACCGTCTTTGACATTGGCTGCTCCCAACAACTCGTCAAATACCGCAGCAATAATTCCACCGTGTACACAAGTCGGAGGTCCCTCATATTGATTAGTAAAGTTAGCTAGTGCGGTAACTCCGGGTTCGTCAGAAACTACATATTTAATTGGCAAGGCAATTGCATTGGCGGAACCAGAAGCGGGAGAAGCAATAAACTGAATCGAAGTTTCACCTAATTCATTTACAACTTCCCTAACTCGAGGAGAGATAGCCCCAGTTGCAAACTTATTTATCTTAACCAAAGCATTTTCAAGGTCGCTTAAAACATCCTCCCAATCGCTTTCGCTCAGCTCTTCTTTTAATACCGAACTTATAAGCTCTCGAAGTTTATTTGCAACCAAATCTTTTGCAAATATCTGACCGCTTTCCGAATTTAACTGTGACAAAATTTACTCCATTAAAACTGATAATATTTAACTCATATCTTATTCAAATCTATGTAATTTCAGCCAATATATCAAATTGAAAAAATTAAATTGATTAAGATACTAAATTCTATTAAGGTACTAAATTCTATTAACTCTTTTATCTCAAACTAGAAACATTTAGATTTAATCTCTGCCGAATACGAACCGACCAGATGGACAACTTAGAAAATAACCCTGAAAATTTTGACGAAACAGAGACTAACGGTCTTGTAAGTTTTAGCGGAAACAACCCACAAAATTTGAGAGACGACAAATCATTAGATGACAATGTCACCGACACTCATTCGGAAGGTCAACCGAGTTCAAATCTCTCGGAATCGGATAGATCCACTGACGAAACCCAAAATGAAAGTTTAACCAATCCTCAAAATTATTCGCAGAATCCCAACCCACATGTGAATTTTGACCCTAACGTTCCCAATAAAATTAATCCTCAACAAAACTTTTCGGATCCAAATTACAACAATCCTAACTACAACAATCCTAACTACAACAATCCTAACTACAACAATCCTAACTACAACAATCCTAACTACAACAATCAATATAACGCTAATCCAAACAATCCAGGATCCTACAACACCAATTTTGATTACTTATACAATCAAAACTATCCTGGTCAAAACTATCCTGGTGGACCCCAAAACTTAGATCATAACCAATATCCAAATTATGGACAGTATCAGAGACAAGGTGGAATGCAGAATCAGCCAAATGGAAACCCCAATTACTCAAATCAACCCCAGTATGGACAACCTCAGTACGGCCATGCTCAATATGGCGAAGCTCAATATGGACAGACTAATTTCGGTTATAACCCTTCCTATGTTTCAACCTGGTCTGGAGGGTCTCATTTAAACAATATAACTGTTGTATCCAACAATCCGTATCCAATAATTGAGCCTGTAGCCCAACCGTACAACAGATTTAATATGACATGGGAACTAGTTGTTACAGAAGCCAGTGCCTTTTTACCTGGGATAACTTCTGCAATAGTCATCGGTGCTCAGCGACTCTTAAATCAAAACTCGACTGCAATTATTCAGCCATTGGTTACTGGACACTTGGCTTTGGATATATTTTTGCAGGTACTGATAGCGCTTTTCGGAACTTATGCAGTTTTTCTGATAGGTTATCTACTACATAGGTCGGGAGAGTCTTTTAAGGCCATAGGTTTGACTACCAAATACACCAAAATGGACGTAGGCCTGACCTTACTCTTGACATTTGGAGCATTTGTAATTTCATTTGGGCTCGGATATGTGGAAGGATTTCTCCATCTACAACAAACCAACAATCCAGCGGTGGCTCCCCAAATAAGCCATTACTATATTATCGTAGGTTTTGCCGACTCCCTATATACCTCGTTTTTGGAAGAAGTTGCAGTTTGTGGCTTTTTGTTGCACAGATTGGAACAGATGAACGTTAAACCTGCATATGCTGTTGCCATCTCCACTGCACTTAGGTGCTCATACCATGTTTACGGTGGATGGCCTTTGGTAGCAATGACGATTCCTTTTGGAATAATGCAAGCAATCGCTTACCAAAAAACCAGAAGCATAAAATGTCAAGTCGGAGCTCACTTTATATATGATTTCATAATCTTTTCACTGAATATACTGTAAAAATAGCATAAATGATTTAATGTAACTAAGTTATGGGTTAGGTATTTTCGGGTTATCTGATTTAGTTGATCTAAGTTAAAAAATCACTGGTCAATTAGAATTAGTAAATTTTTAAAATATAACCATTACTCAAATTTGATTGCAAAAAGTATTTATTTAAACTATTTAAACCTAATTTATTAAAATCAGTTATTTTTAAAGCATAGTTTTAATAATAAATTGTAATAATAAATTGTTTTAATAATACTTCGCTATTTTATGGTCCTCGCTTTTAAATATGATCCAATTAATCTGACCTATTTGTGACCCGTTACAACTAATCTGATTAAGTACAGCTAGTCAACATAATTCGGCATTTCAAGCCCTCCAATTAGATTTATTAACCTTATCTATGCAAAACACCGCCAATATTCGGATAAAATATTATAAATAACGAATACAATAAATTGCAAGCAAATATCCCCTTATATGGCAAATTGCAATATAGTTAATACTTGAGGAATTCGCAACTTAGATGACTGAGACTAATCAATCTACAAAACTTAATGACAGAAAATCACATATTCTATCGGCGGTTGTAGGAACCTATATTGAAACCTCATCGGCAGTAGGATCCTCCAACATTGCCCAACATCTGAATTTTAAGATCTCACCGGCAACAATCAGATCTGAGATGGCACAGCTAGAGTCAGACGGGTATTTGGTTCAACCGCATATTTCTTCAGGGAGAATTCCGAGCGATAAAGGATACAGATACTTTGTCGACAATTTAATTCCTAATGATCAATTAGTAATGACTGAAAAAAAGAAAGTAATTGATTTTTTTTCTTCAACCCATTTGGCCCTAGAAGAACTGTTGCATGAAACCTCCAATCTGCTTTCAAATCTGACAGGTCAGATAAGTTTCGTAGTTGGAACCCCACCAGATACTACTACTATTAAAGCCTTTCAATTGGTAAGTCTGGACAAAAAAACAGCTTTAATGATAGTTGTCTTATCTTCTGGTGATGTTGAAAAAAATGAAGTAATATTTACCGACGATATTTCTCAAACCGAATTGAACAAAATTCAAAGTTACTTTCAAAAACAACTTTTAAACAAGTCGATAAAAAGCCTCTCAAGCTATACATCTCTAACTGAAATATTAGGAATTAACCAGACTTTTATTTCGTCAACAGTTAACGCCATTAAGGAGGTAGACAGTAGAGTCAATGGAAATCTACCAGAACATGTTTGCTACGGAGGTATTTCTAATATAGGGACTACGCTAAAAGAGATAAAAGATGTTTCCAACTTTTTAAAAATTATTGAAGAGCAAATTACAATTGTTTCTTTGATTAAAAATCTGTTGGACAAAGACGTGAATGTTTCAATCGGACAGGAAAACGGGATGGAAGCACTGTGTCAATGTGCAATAATCACAGCTCCCTATAGCATAGACGGAAAAAAAGCTGGCTCCGTTAGCATAATCGGTCCTACTAGAATGCGTTATAGTCAGGCAATGGCAACAGTTTCAACTATAAGCCAGACACTTTCAGAAAGCTTAAACCTTAGAGGAACATCGGTAAACGGAGATTGAATAAAATGCAAGACTACTACGAACTTTTGGGTGTATCAAAAAATGCCTCTCAGGACGAAATAAAAAAAGCATACAGAAAACTGGCCACGAAACTTCATCCTGACAAGAACTCAGGAGATCCTGAGGCCGAAGAAAAGTTTAAAAGTATATCTACGGCATATCAGATCTTAAGCGATCCCGAAAAACGCCAAATGTACGATACTTACGGTGCGGACGGTCCTGGATTTTCGAATGTCGGAGGTTTCGGTGATATTTCTGATATATTTGAATCCTTTTTCGGTTCAACCAGTCCCTTTGGATCAAGAAGACCTAAAAGAACTGGGCCGCCAGTCGGTCAGGATTTGGAAATAACCGTAG
>JAJYVQ010000047.1 GCA_021791915.1 Actinomycetes bacterium
GCTGTAATCGCAGATACGTTTCCACCTGAAAAAAGAGGTAGGGCGTTTGGATTCAACGCTATCGGCTGGAACGTGGGAGCTATTGCTGGAATTCTAATCGGGGGTCTAATTATTAACTATGTTTCTTGGAGATGGATTTTTTGGATAAATGTTCCAACAGGGATTTTTAGTTATATATTGTCGTTATATGTCTTAAGGGATAGGGGTGTAAAGAATCGCCAGAAGTTAGACTTAGCTGGAATGATCACTTTAGCTTTAGGGTTATTCTGTGTCCTATGGGCGATAACCAAGTTAGCTAGCGAGTCATTTAACCTTACTATTGATTTATTTTTAGGCAGTGGCATCGTTCTGATTATTGTTTTTGGTTTAATTGAAACGCACCATAGTTCGCCTATGTTAAATTTTAAAATTTTTAAAATACCTACCGTAACTCCGACTCTATTAGCTTCTATGTTTCAAGCACTTGCAAATTTTGCAGTACTGTTTTTAATTATCATGTATCTGCAAGGGGTAAGAAACTTAAGTCCGTTAACTGCTTCGATGCTGCTTATTCCTGGTTACATAATAGGTGGAATTTCTGCTCCGATCGCAGGAAGATTGTCGGACAAAGTTGGTCCGATACTGCCTGCAACAGTTGGATTGGGAATTCAAATTATAGCTCTTCTAACTTATGCACAGCTGACAACTAAAACTCCGTATGCGTTGATAGTGGTCGCTGCGATAATTAACGGAATTGGTGGAGGGGGATTTTTTCCGTCCAATACTGCTGCCATTATGAAAGCCGTGCCTCAGGAGTTTTTTGGTATTGCATCTGGGGTATTAAGGACGTTTGCAAATGTTGGAATGATCTTTTCTTTTGCAATTGCTTTACTTATTGCTGGAAAGGCAATTCCTAAGGGATTGGCTTTTGCAATTTTTGTCGGGACGAAGCAGCTTAACCATAATTTGGCATCTGCTTTCACCGTTGGAATTCATGCGGCATTTTACGGATCGGTTGCATTTATGGCAGTTGCCGCTTTGCTTTCGGCAACAAGAATACTGCATTTGAAAAAAACACAAACTCCTAATACAGAATTTAATAAGAATAGTGTTTGATTAATAATAGTTTCGATCAGATTGACTTAAGGAACTTTTAAATTGAAGTTAAACAGAGATTTAGCTAATGAGTTCACAATTTAGCAAGGTTGAGGTAATTTTTTCATGTTACTGTATTAGTTTGGGTTTTTAGATTGTTTAAATTGTAAAAGGAGTTAACCATGTTAACTAATAATCATCGAATTTCAAAGAGAAATTCTGCCACAAAAACTACGGTTTCTGAGTCAGATAATTCAGAGGAGTATTTAACACCAGCATATTCAGCCCGAGGACTTTCCGAGCCTGTCTCCAAATATTCAATGTCTGAAACACCATTGGAGGCAGATGTTGCGGCCCAGATAATTAAAGATGAACTAAATTTAGATGGTAATCCAGCATTAAATCTGGCATCATTTGTGACAACTTGGATGGATAAAGAAGCAGAAGAGCTAATGTTATTGACCCTAAATAAAAACTTTGTGGATGCAGAAGAATATCCTCAAACCGTTGAAATCCACGATCGTTGTGTAAACATATTGGCTTCACTGTTTAATGCTCCACATGAAAAAAATTATACAGGATGTGCCACAGTGGGTTCTTCTGAAGCAATACACTTAGCGGGTCTTGCTTTAAAGTGGAACTGGAAGAAAAAAAGAGATAAGGAGAATTTACCGTCTTCAAATCCAAATATTGTTATGGGACAGAACGTGCAGGTATGCTGGGAAAAATTCGCCAGATATTTTGAAGTTGAACCTAGATATGTTCCCCTTTCAAACGACAGGTTCGTGATCGGAGTAGACGAAGCTCTTAAAAAAGTTGATGAAAACACTATCGGTGTAGTTGGAATATTGGGTTCTACATATACTGGTGAGTACGAACCAATTGAAGAGTTGGCTCTAGCATTGGACGAGCTTGCTTTAAAAGGTAAGTTGGATATTCCTATGCATATTGATGCTGCAAGCGGTGGATTTGTTGCACCGTTTTTACAGCCTGAATTTAAGTGGGACTTTCGTTTAGAGCGAGTAGTTTCGATAAATACATCAGGTCACAAGTATGGTTTGGTATATCCCGGAATAGGCTGGGTTGTATGGAGAGATGCAGACTGTCTTCCCGAAGAACTAATTTTTCATGTTAACTATTTGGGCGGTGATCACCCAACGTTTCAGTTGAATTTTTCACGGGGAGCTAGTCAGGTGATAGCTCAATACTATAACTTTCTACGCTTAGGCAAAAGTGGATACCGTTCAATAATGACATCTCTTCAAAAAACAGCAGTCTGGATAGCGGATCAAATTTCTGGCCTTAGTGAATTTGAGGTCGTACACTCTGGAAAAGATCTGCCAGTGGTGTGTTTTAAAGTTAAAGGTGATCAGAGTTTTACAGTATTTGAAATCTCTGATATGTTAAAACAAAGGGGCTGGATCGTTCCAGCCTATACCATGGCTCCAGATGCAGAAGATATAGCAGTTTTAAGGATTGTAGTAAAAGAAGGACTATCGCTAGATTTAGCTCATATTCTAATAAACGATATTAAATTTGTTTTAGAGCATCTAAAGACCACAACACAAAAAGACACTACAGATGTTAAATCAATTAAAGAACATTCTCCTGTTAAAACCAACCGGACAGGACATCGAGGTGTTTGCTGATCATGACTTTGCAACTTAAAATAGTTCATTAATTGAACAGTTTGTAAAAATGTATCAGAATTGTCTTTAATTGCGATCAGTTTAATCACAATCAGTTTAATTGTGATCAGTTTAAAAGTGAGCTTATTTAATTGCCAAATACAGTGTTATTTTCATTTGTGACAAACTGCTAACTGATTGGTTGGTATATATCCGTATTAAAATAGTTAAAAATAAAACTGCCTTTATTAATTTAGACTGATTAATTTAGACTGATTAATTTAGACTGATTAATTTAGACTGATTAATTTAGACTATGAGAAGGTTTTGTACAATTTGCTTAAAGGAAAGGACCAAATGATCAATTCGGATCTAATAGAAAATGCCAAGAGCTATAAAAGTAGAATTAAAAAAAATAGTTTGGCAAAAGAGCCATCTAGGAAACTTGTGATAGTTACTTGTATGGACTCAAGATTAGATATTTTTAAAATTTTTGATCTTCAAGACGGTCAAGCTCACATTATTCGAAATGCTGGAGGGGTTATTACAGAAGATGTACTTAGGTCAATAGCCATATCTCAGAGAAAGTTAAATACAGAGGAGTTAATTTTAATGCAGCACTTAGACTGCGGATTAAAGATATTAGATGACTTAGAATTTATAGATGAGATTACTTCAGTTGGGGGAATAAAGCCAAATTGGATTCCCCACGGGTTCAAAGACAGTCATGAAAATATGAGACAATCGTTAGAGCTGATTAAAAATACGCCTTATGTGATATCAAGTAACTTAGCGGGCCTTTTAATCAATGAAACTACTGGTGAAGTTGAACAAGTCCTTTAATTTAAAGTATTGAATGAAAATAAATCAAGCTAGTTGACCTAGTTTACTGTTTTACCCTTCTTGTGTTAGTTAAGATTTTCCTTTTTCAAATTTAATTTACTTTCGACAGTGGTTAATCCTTTTGGAGTGAAATCTTTTATTTTATTTTTAGACCATCGACTAGAACTATTGGTCATTGCTATTTGATATACCTGGCGCTATTTTTGTAGTATTTTAATATCTCATCGGTTATCTTTTTAGATACTTAGGGTACCCAAAAACAACATTTAAAACTAGATCAGTACTATAATAATGTTACAACAACTAAGTAGGGAACCTACCTAATAAATCAAGTGAAATATTCTAAGAATTTAACTTCTAAAACACAACATTTCGACATACTTCAAGGCACTGACTAAAAAATGTTAATTTATAGACATCTGAAATACCTTTCAACCTACAATTAAATCTCTTATATATGCAGAAGAAGAACTCTTTTAGAAACTCCAACAAAATACTAATAATTGTTATCGCCCTTATAGCCCTGATTGCCATATTTGCCGGAACAAGTTTGGGGTTTAACTGGCCCATTAAGTTTTCATCAGGCAATACTCAGACTAATCAGAACTCTCAAAGTTCTGGTTCTAATGTGGGACAATTACAAAACTTAGCGCCAATAGCTAAAACTAACTGGTCTAACGCACGGCAGATTGATTTTAGTGGTAGCCTAACTTCGGCATCATGTGTTACAGCAAGCTTTTGCGTAGGAGTAGATTCTTTTGGGAATATTTATACCGAGTCTAACGGTATCTGGTCAACAGGGCAAAATATCGGAAGTGGCTACAGTTCTATGTCCTGTGCAAGTATAACCTTTTGTATCGCAGTGAATGGTAACGGATATGAGTACACTTATCGAGATGGCATCTGGTCGAAAATAAGACAACTTAATAGTAGTTTCCGATCTTTGTCTTGCCCAACTACAAACTTTTGTGTAGGAGTAGGTGGTTTTATTGCGAATTCGACTTCACAAGTTGATATGAATGGCTATGAGTACACTTATTTAAATGGTGTATGGTCGAAAGGGCAGCAGATTGAGCCCACGGTAGGTGGATTAAGTTTTGTCTCATGTTCTTCTGCAAGCTTTTGTGTCGTAGCAGATGGAAATGGAACTGAATACACTTACCGTAACGGCAGATGGTTAACTGGCCAAAATATCAGTTTTAGTGGTTTACTTAATTCAGTATCGTGTCCAACTACAAACTTTTGTGTAGCAACAGATAGCGATGGCTATGAATACACTTATTCAAAAGGCATATGGTCAAAAGGGCAACAGATTGATACCGATACCAAAATCGGCGGTTTAAATTCAGTATCGTGTTCGACTGCAAATTTTTGTGTGGCAGTAGGCACTGATGGCTATGAATACACTTATTCAAAAGGCGTATGGTCAAAAGGGCAACAAATTGACAATAATTATGGTGGTTTTAGCTCAGTTTCTTGTCCGACGTCAAAATTTTGTATGTCGATTGGTCTGCCGAATGACTATGCAAATATATACACTTACTCAGACAACGTATGGTCTAAAGGACGACAAGTTGGCGCAATGCTAAACTCAGTATCGTGTCCAACAGTAAACTTTTGTGCTGCAACAGCTAGTTATGGAAATATATATATCTATTCTGATGGCACTTGGTCACTAGGAGATCAAGTATCTCCCTGGGCTGGTTCTATATCGTGTCCGACTACAAACTTTTGTATTACATTAAGTGATAATATTGAGTATACTTATTTTGACGGTGTCTGGTCTAATGCAATACTAATTAGCAACAGCCGTATATTAAATTCCATATCCTGTCCGACTGCAAGTTTCTGTATGGCAGTAGGAAATAACGGCTATGAGTATACTTACTCAAATAATATCTGGTCGCAAGGTCAACAAATTGAAAACAGTGTTAATTTCAATTCCGTATCATGTCCAACAATTAATTTTTGCATGGCCTTAAGCAGTGGGGGTTATTCCTTTATTTATAATGACGGTGTCTGGTCAAAAGGACAAAAAATAGTTGAGGGCTTTAAGACTGTTTCGTGTCCAACTGCAAACTTTTGTATTGCTGTAGATAATAGTGGTAATGACTATATTTATTCAGATGCGTCTTGGCATTTGGGTCACATTATTCAAAGCAATGCCAATGCTAACGCAATTATTACATATGCCGCTTGTGCGACTGCAAGTTTCTGTATGGCAGTTGGTAGTCTTGGCTATGAGTACACTTACTCTAAAAACATTTGGTCGACGGGACAAAAAATTGGTTACAACTTCCTTAATTCCATATCATGTCCAACTACAAACTTTTGTATTGCCGTAGGCAATAATGGCTATGAGTATACTTACTCAAATTCTTAAAAGCATTTAGATGCAAATTTGTAATCCTTGAAATCCAAAATCAGATGGCATTGGCATACGAAAATAGTGAGAACTCGTTTAATAAGTTAAAGCCACCAAGGCAATAAACTCTACAAATTATTTAGCTTATTGATATCAATAATTAAACTATGAAACTATGGATAACAAAAGCGAGCCATACCTACAGCTAGTTACAAAGAGTCAAGATTTAACTTCAATTGAAACTTAGAATATTGGAGAAGTTTACCGAATATAAATCACATATACAAAAAAATACTTGATTCAAAATGTCCATATCAAGTGCGTTATCACTTTAATATAAACCATATCGACTTACACTAAATAAATTGCAGTTCAAAATTGAGATCAGTTAGACTAAAAGTAGTTGTTTAAATCTATTATGAGGAAAAAATATGAAATTTATGGTTAATAAAAGTATATTGTTTGTGCTTTTGGTAATTGCAATAGTAATTACCTCCTGTTCTGCTTCAGTTAAAAGTCAAAGTGCCCCATCTACTGTTTCAACAAGTTCTATCTCGACATCATCGTTGCCAAAAGCAATGTCAAATTCTCAGTCAGTTGCAAACTCTACTACGATAAATGACGTGAGTTTTATTAATGCTCAGCAAGGTCTGGGCTTATTTCGACAGGCTACACTTAACGGAGCTCCTGGTAATTGCTCGCTTTCTGTGGGTCAGACATCTGATGCGGGATTTGACTTTACTAATATAACAAAAGTATCTTTTATATCGTGTGGTCAAGCTTATGTCGAATTAGACAATCAAGGAGTGGGAATCGTATACGATCCTGGACTTGATGTTACAGATAATTCAGGTAACTCTTGGACTTCAACTAATTTTAACGATGTAAACTCTGCAACCGTCTTGGGAAATTCAATATGGGCGTTAATTGGAAATTGCAGTGCTTATAATAGCCCTACTCAAGGTACACAATATGGATGTTATTTGGTATATTCTACTAACGCTGGTAAAACTTGGAGTGGCCAAATCACGATACCTAATGAAAATACATTCAATGCACCTAGTGACTCAGTGACTCTATATACCAGTCCGATAGTGGTTAATTCTTCAAATACTATTTATTTATATGAAGCTGGTTCTACTTTTCAAAATAACAATACTCAAACTGTCAATAATTTATATACTTCCAATAACAATGGTAAGTCTTGGTACTTGAAATCTACTCCAACATGTTTGGGAGGCAGTGGAACGTACCTTTCAATCGGACAAGATTCCAGTGTATGGTTAGCATGTGGCGGTGAACCTTCAGCTGGTCAGCAGTTTAAATCTGTTTCAGTATCTAACGACGGTGGAACAACTTGGCAAATTTGTAAAACAGCTCCCAATTCCATTGAGCCCGTGAATACGTGTTCGGCACTCGAAGCAAGTGGATATCTAGGAGGAATTTTTGCGTTATCGTCAAAAATGGCAATAATTTATGGTGGAAGAAGTAGCTTATCTATTACTTACAATTCTGCAAAAAGCTTTACTTATGTAGTTCAACCAACCACGATGGAATCCGCAATGATTGATGGGGGATCCGGTGGGGTTAGTTTCGTAAATTCTCAGGTTGGTTGGGCTATCGCAGATCCGACTGGTTCAGGTACTTTGTGGCATACTACAGACGGAGGAGTTAACTGGGTACAGGAACAGGCGTTATATCAAATAGTGAACCAACAAAGTAGTAAGTGATAGTTGAGATGTTGAAACTGAGCCATAGGTTTAACTGAGTCATAGGTTTAACTGGGCCACAAGTTTAACTGTGAAAATTGTCAATATAGAATCGTTAAGATAATTTTTAAGTAAATAAAAAAAGTTCAACTAAACATGTCGTAGAAACATTACGTTCAATCTTTCTGACAAGCTTAAATTAAAATACCATCGGTATGCAGATACAAAGGACTCAGCACAGTTTAATTGTGGTTCAAAGTTTAAAATATTTCTAGCTTTCTCAATTGAATAAGCACCACCAGTTAATATAAATGGTACCAACTCTGCTGGGGTGCCTAAAATTGGAACTTTGTCGTTAGCTGATTTTGCCTTATTTTTAGCTTTGGATACTGCTTTTTCAACCAAACTTCTTTTTAGAACAAAGATTTTGGATTTGGATCCAACTGCAACTTTTACGTCTTCAAAAAATTCAAGCATTAAAGGATAGTCAGCTGCTGCTATATTAAATGACTCACCATTTGCCTTGTCTGAAAGTAAGGCAAGTATCATGGCTTCTGCCACATCTTTTGAAGATACAAACGAAACTTTCGCATCTGCTACAGGCAATGGTATAGGAAGATTATGCTTGAGTGCATAAAACAGAGCAAGCATTGATTTTTCGTGGTAGAAACCAGGACCAAATATCATTGGCATTCTTAATGCTACGATCTCAATTTCACCTAAGTTATTTAGGTTAAGTAAGTCCTGTTCAGTCTCATACTTATTTTTACTGTAATGACCAGTAAAGATCTTGGCGTCATCTTCTTTGAGAGGCTCAATTATTTCCTGAACTCCATACACTTCTATAGTGGAAGCAAATACTAATTTGTTAACCTTATGTTTAATGCATTGGCGGACCAGTGTTTCGGTCACTTCGACATTTTCTTGGTGGAACTGAGCCTCCGTGAGTTTGGCTTGAGGCATTCTGGCTGCTAGATGAAAAACAGCTGATGCTCCTTGAAGGATTGCAGAATAGTCGTTATTTGGTACTAAAAGATCAACTTGATAAAAAGGCACTGAGTTTTCAAGTCTATATCGTGGAAAAGACCTGTCAACTGCTATAACTGAGGCACCCTTTAAAGTTAGCGCTTGAATAAGTGCTCTACCAATGACACCTGATGCACCAGTTACTACACATTTTTGACCAACAAGAGTTGAATCTTTGGATAGATTTAGAGTATTCATGTTTAAGTCCTAATATTTGGAGAATTTAGATTCTACAAAGTCTACAGTAGGACTTAAAAAAAAGTCAATATTTTATCTTTGATACAACTAGTTAAATTGAAAAATAGTTTCGGTAGTATATTTTAATTTAACAACACTGTTGAGCATTGTGTAGAGCCTCTTCTAATGCATTGTAAGCGTCGTCTGCAAGCTGTTTTAAGGTGTCGTCTTTGGTGGTATCTCCTAGAAGTTCTCTGGGATCTACTGCTTTAACTACGGTATAGCTTGTGTCATTACCTTTTGATAAAGTAATGTTACACGGTAATAAAAGCGACAGATCAATGTCATAGCTAAGAGCTTTATGAGCAAACTTTGGATTACAAGCTCCAAGTATTACCAAAGGTTCAAAATCTACGTCTATTTTCTTTTTTAAGGTGTCGGCGACGTCAATCTTAGTCAGTATTCCAAAACCGACTTTTGCCAGTTCTTTTTTAAGCAGTTCTTCACTTTTTTCAAAGTCAGCATTTAATTTCACTGTAATTGCACTCATAGTATTGTTGTCTTCCTTTCTGATTTATTTTTATAACTGATTCATTTAATATGTTAAATTAGATCATTTTTGCAAATAATTTCTCTATATCCTCAAAATCGTAGTCTTTGTCATGGTCCATTGAATTTGCGTTTAAAGCGCAGTATTTTAAGGCAGCCGTAAATAAATGTACCGTAGCAGCTTGAAGGGCATTGTTTGCTGCAGAAAGTTGTATTAGTATCTGTTTGCAGTCTTGTTTGTTATCTATCATTTTTTCAATTGCAGCTATCTGACCGTTTAGTCTTGAAAGCCTGTGATTAGTTTTCTTTGAAATTTCATCGGGGAATTGCATACTATCTCCTTATTAACTTAAGCCGAACATCGATTTGGACCCAATTCTATATGTGAGATCAAATCAATTGGGATATCGTCTTTGCCCATATTTAATTTAATGATGTCTTTGTAATTTGATGGTCTGTCTGTCGTTTTGTTTACCATCCAATCTATAAAGTCTTGTTTGGAGTAACCCAACGATTCAAGTGAAGCTTTGAGATCTTTTAATTTAACTGAAACCGGTTCATTTAATTTTACTACTGTTTTTTCTGAATAGTGCGCTGGCAATATTAGTATCTCTTCATCGAACTTTAATAGTTTTTGGTGTAGGCTGTCATATAGATTGTTTGCAAACTCTTCAGCTTTGTCGGCTAAATCTGGTCTGCCGATACCATTTACAAACAGTGTGTCTCCGGTAAAAAGAAGCTTATCTTTAATATTAAAAATTACTGAACCTTTTGTATGACCTGGAGTCTCCAATGCAAGAACCGACATACCGGTTTGTTCTGATAGATAAAACAGTTCACCATCTTTTAAGGGGGTGTAGTCGAAGTTGAAAGTGTCGTGAGGATTTAAATAAATTGGAGCATTGGTTGCATATGACAGTAATCTAGTTCCGCTTAAGTGATCTGCATGCAAGTGTGTATCAAAGATTTTTTCAATCCTCCAATTAAAATGTTCTGCAATATTTAAGTAGTTTTCAGTATGAATCGTCGGGTCTATTACAAATGCTGTACCGGCGTCTGAGCCTACAATATAAGATAGGCATCCTTTCCCACGGCGTCGAAGTTGCAATACTGTAATTTCATCGACATTTATTTGAGCAGTATCGTAGCAGTTTCCCCAAGCGTTCATTCCGCCATCTACATTTATAACATTAAAACCTAACTCATCTAATATATGGCACCCGTGTGAAGACCTATTACCTGATGCACAAATGACTAAAATCTCTTTATCTTGTGGAAGAGTGTCAATTTTACTGTAAAGCTCACCTAAAGGAATATTAATAGAACCTTGAATGTGCCAGGTTTTATATTCGTCTGGTTCTCTCACGTCGAGAATTAGTGAAGTTGAATGTTCATCTAAGGCTCCTATTACATGGTGTGCCGGAATAGATTTGTGAAAAGCTGGTTTCATATAATCTATAACATATACCCCAAGGGGTATATTCCCATAATTAGGATATTTTATATCTACATTGTTTCTGTCTAGGGATTGTTTCTGTCTAGGGATTGTTTCTGTCTAGGTACTTTTTTTGAGTAGGTATAGTTAGAAACTTTGTTCCTGATGATTGAGCACAGATGGAAAAACTTAAAACCAATTGGCTAAGTTTATTCGCTTGGTAAAAAAGATGTTAGCAGTATTTCGTATTTATCCGTAGCTACGTTTAATTCTTAGTAGTCAGCTATTATTTGTATTTAAGTTGACTCAATTAGCCATCTCTCATTTTTTTAGAAAGCTCAATTTCTTAAAAATGCTACCGAGATTGATTTTTATGCAGTTAAATTATTACACTGATCTAGCAAGTGTCTTTTTTAGGTCAGTAGGGATAAGATCCCGTCTGCCATGTTGAGGGATTGTCGGTTACTGGAGAACAAGATCCAGTTGAAGATACTCCAACGGTTGTAGCAAAAAACGTTCCTTGTGTCGATGTAATTGACGCTGTCGGCCATCCGTTTATGGAAGTATCAGTGGACGGCTCTTGATCTACGATTGCATAAAAACACATCTGTTGGGTTGGAGAAAATTCTGCTAGTGAGATCTCCTGACAGTTAGTTCCATTTTGTGAAGGTGTTCCTGTGCCAGTACCTGAGTTACATAAAGTATCTGTAACACTAATTTGTTTTAAGGTAGTTGAGTTTCCCGAACTGGTAGATCCATCAGAAAAGGTCAGGGTCGGGTCGATCGAGCTCAACTGACTGGCCAAGTTGGAATAGCTTGTACTGTCATACTGTCCAGAGTTATCTGCGTATGCTGTTTTGGCATCTGTTAAAGCTTGGCTCATATAAATTGCAGGGCTGACCGAGTTGATTGTAGGTTGTGTAGTGTTCCAGTTCGTCGGGAAGTCACTCACGGGCGAACACCCTGTTACGCTGGGGGGTTGTTGTAAGCTGGCATAGAAAGTTCCAGAATCTCCGCTTGTTGATGTTGGAAAGCCGTTAATATTTTCAGTATTTGTTTGCTTGTTTATAATTAGATAGAAGCAACTGTTGGTCGAAGGAGAAAAAACAGCCATCGATACAGCCTGACACCCAGTCCCATTTTGCAAGGGAAGGCCTGTACCAGTTGTCGAACTGCAGTTAAATGCTGTAACGCTTATGTCATCTGGACCAGTCGAATTGCCAGATGTAGTTTGACCATTTGTGAAGTACAGTCCTCCAGCAGTATAGTCTGCCTGGGTGGAAACAAGTTGATTAAGCTCGTCTGATGTTGTATCCGTAGATCCGCCAGTAAGTTCAAATGAACTGCTGTCGTTTACATACAGTGTGTTTGCGTCCTGTTGGGCAAGCGACAAGTTGGACAATGCTTGTGAGTCAGTGGTAGTTGGAAGCGAGTACCAGCCCACGACATCTATAATTAAATCAGCACTTCCGAATGCATTTGCCACGTCTATCATGCCGTCAGATCCAAGTTTTACTATCGCCAAATTTGCTCGGACGACACCACCAGTAGACCAGTTTAAGTCTGAAATATTCGGTTGAGTGGTGCCATTGTCGGGCCAAACCGTAAAGAAACTGTACTGAGTAGTGTTTGCTGCTGTGATGTTAAGTACTGCTGCAACAGGAGCCCCAGCTTGATTCATTGAAGGTACTCCACCTCTTCCAGCCACTTGAACTTTGAGAACTGACCCAGCTCCTAGCGTCTGACCTGCATACGGGTATCCACTGTTGGATCGCGTATCGCAGATTCTAGCTGGTAAAGTTCCAGTGAAAGTAGCTCCGTTGGAGTTTGAGCTAAAGTAACCGTTGACGTCAATTATAACGTCTACAGTTCCTGCAAAGTTGGCAACATTTATCGTTCCGTTTGAAGATACTGGAACGATCACACGGTTTGCCACGGTTTGACCAGAAGTTGTCCAGTTCGAGTTCGATGCTGTAGGCTCGCTTCCTGATGGCCAGACAGTAAGAAAGCTCCAAGCCGTCGTATCAGTAGCCGTTAGGTTTAATGCAACTGCAGTAACTCCAGTAGTTGGAATCCCGCCTTGTCCTGTTATTTGGACGGTTAGATTCTGTGTAGTCGAAGGAGATAGCGTCCCATTTGAGCCAGAATCACACTGATTTGAAATGACTGAAGTACCGTTGGCGGGTCTAGTATCGCAGATTCTTTCAGGTGAAATTGAATTGAAGTAGGATCCTTGGGTAGATGACGATGGATTGGGTCCGATCCAGCCTTCCACATCAACTAATATATCGGTACTTCCGTTAAAGTTGTAAATGCTTATCTGACCTGAGGGGGAAAGCTGTATTTCAGCTAGATTTGGTACAATTTGGCCGCCCACAAAGTTCAGAGTTGAAGCGGTCGGCATAGCGTCGTTGCTTGGCCAAACTGTTATAAATCCACCAGCAGGCGAAGATGCAGAACTAATTGCAGTGATGTTAAGAACTGCTGCAGTAGCCCCTGTTGGTACATTGTCGTTAGCTTCATTTGTCACCTGAACAGTTAATACCGACCCTGCCTGAAGAGTAGTGTTGCTTCCTGTATCACACTGGTTTGAAATAACTGAAGTACCGTTGGCGGGTCTTGTGTCGCAAATCCTGACTGGAGAAATGGGATGATAAACGCCGTTGACATCAATGGAATAGCTAGCGGTTGCCAAATTTGAACCGTTGTTTAGAACCATGTTCCCATTAAAAGTTACAGTAGTTGAAGTACCCGCAGAATCTGTTACGGTTACTGTTGCAATGAAAATTCCTTGTGCGGAGTAAGTGTGAGTTACTTGATCGGTAGATGTGACCTGAGGAGCGGATCCGTCACCGAAGTTCCAACTATAAGTTGTTATGGATCCGAACTGGACAGTGGATGGAGCGACTAAAGTAACAGGTGAATCGATCACCGCAGCTCCTAAAGTGTATAAGTGAGCGATAGGACTTTGGTCAGGAGTGATAGCAACCGCAGACGGAGATGAAAATCCGGTTGTGATCGTCGTTTTAACTGATGCTGAAGCTATCGAAATCACAGATACAGTAGAAGTTCCAGAATCAGCAACATAGGCAAATTGGCTGTCAGGGGTAACTGCTACGGAGCTAGGTTGTGTATTCGTTCCCAAGGTTATAGTGTTTAAAATAGTATTTGAAGCTGTCGATACCTGAGCTAATGAACTGTTTTTAGATTCGGTTACAAACAGACTCTGACCGTCCGGTGTGATTGCAAGTGAGCTGGGCGAAGATGCTGTAGGGAAAGATATTGTACTTACAGTTTCAAAATCAGTTAAATTAATCTCGCTTACCGTTGAATTAGTTGGATCAGTGAAGTAGGCATCTGCTCCATTTGGTGTAACTTCAATATTGGTAGGATCAGAAAGTGAACTTAGTGTTATTGTGTTAACTACAGCTAATGAGTTGAGTGAAATTTCCAATATTTCATGTAGCGTTGCTATTGATACTATTAGGTAGTTATTATCTGGAGTAATCGCCAAACCAGTTGCAGAACCTGGTAAAGATATAGATGAGCCAACTTGGAGTGTGCTCAGATTAACTGATGCAATTGAACTAGCGGTGCTTTCAATTACATATGCTGACGAACCGTCTGGGGTAATTGCGATAAAAGTTGGTCCTCCTGGAATCGACAGTGACTTTTTGACTGTATTAGTTGTTGTATCAATTACATCCACGCTATTGGAGGTTTGATTTGATTCAAGTAAATAGTTTCCATTAGGTGTTATTGCTTCGGCAGTCGGTAAGGTACCTACAGAAAATGGAGTACCAGAAGTATTTTTTGCGACACTTATCGGGGTAACGGTATTGTTGGCGCTATTTGACACGTAAGCAGACCAGTTTGCGACCGGACAACCTGGAACTTCCACTGCGACCGTAGAAGTAGCTTCGGTTCCACCGTCCAACGATGCTGTCTGTCCCGTGAATACAAACTGGTTACTAGCAGAGCCAGAGCCAGTTTCTGTAACTGTGGCAAAATAAGTTCCGCAACTCATGTAAGCGTGAGTAACTGTCGGAGTGGAGCTAAGCAAGGTTGTGCCGTCTCCGAAGTTGAAGTAGTAAGAAGTAATTGTCCCGAACTTTACCGTGGAAGCAGATGCGTCGAAAGAAGAATTAGAACCAGGCGCACCAGCAGTCACTTTAAGGTTTGCTATAGGTGGTTGATCGGGAGTAATAGCAATCGCATTAGAGTCGGAGCTTAAATTAACGTCTGCAGAATT
>JAJYVQ010000048.1 GCA_021791915.1 Actinomycetes bacterium
CCCTTAGGACCAGGCTCGTTGGTCGCGGTGGCATGAGAACGGCGATGTTATGTAATTCCAACCGAGCGGATGGGCACAGAAGCCCCGTCCGTAAGGGCGGGGAGGTTCACTTATTGGTCTGAATTGCGAGCTACTTAAAACAACTACTCCAACAGCAACAAAGTTAATGGGTAGATATCCAAAATATTTAGGATTCAAGACTTAAGAGTTGCTAATCGGCCAAAACGATTGAAGTCTGCCTAAGAACAAATAATCTACTTTCAATTTAAACAACTAGTTGTTTTAATACTCAGTCAACAGATGAATTTTGCCTAGTTTTTTAGCGCTTAGATTAATCACGAATTAATTTCACGTTGATAATACTGATCCCCAATTGCTTATAACTTCAAAAATAATGAGATCAAGTCTATAACCAAATAGAATTACATTCTAATAAATAAGGTGTTTAATGAAGCTAAGTGTTTAATGAAGCTAAGTGTTTAATGAAGCTAAGTGTTCAGTTGTCATTTAAAGCTGTCATCAACGAGACTCCATTTGTTATCAAACTATGGTCGTATATCTAGGTATATCAAATAAAATGTTAACTAACGGTAACGACTTACTCTTGTGAGGTATCTACCTAAAATACATCTGAACCAGTTCATAAAGATTAGAACAAGTTAAGATCCGATCTGCTGATTCCAAGTCGGAATGTTCTTCAATTCCTGAAGTTACAAGACCAAACCTTGTTTCTAACTTTGTAGCAAACTTACCGTCAGTCGACAATCTATCTCCCACGGTCATTTCAATTTCTCCATCGGATGTTTTCGCCTTCGTCAATTGTATTGCAAGGTCATTTGGTTTGCCAGCAACCGTTGGGCTAATCTGACTTGCAACTTGGATTGAAGCCACTATCGAACCAGCTCCAGGTATCTCCAAACCATTCTGAATCGGATAACTGGGATCGTCATTCGTAGCAATAAACAATGCTCCGTTTTTTATCAAATTAGCCGACAAAGCAATATCATAAAAACTTATTCCGAAAGCAAGCCCTACTACTACAGAACTAAATTTAATAGAAGATTCACCCGAACTACCGTAAACGGCTAAAAACTCAAAAATGTCTTTATAAGTTATATTTAAATTCTTTATATCCGATTTATGAAGGTCCGAAACAAAATAAGCCTTTGCTTTTTTTAGCTCAACCGCTTCCCTGATTCCAGCTCCGCCGACACACAATACATTATCTCCTTCATGAACAAGCTGACACGCTGCAATCGAAGAAGTAAGTATATTATCTACAGGTACATCAAGTCCATCAACATTTAATTTTGAAACCAGCTCACCTAAGGTAGAAAATGAGTTATTGGTAAAAAAGATTAGGTCGCGTCCTGCAGACCGAAGAATCTTTAAAGCATCTATCGACTTTTCAATATATTTGCTGCCACGCCATATTACACCATCTAAGTCTATTAACCAATACCTTTTTTCCATCTGTTTAACTTAGCAACTTTAATAAACAATATTTTCTAGCATTGATTAAAAGTCTATATTATCGCCGATGGATTTTAAAATTAAACTTTCATTTTTTGCCCATAACTTCCATACAATTTTTTTTCTTGCTTATACTAGTTAGCAGTTAATCCAAGGTCTATTATTTGTGTAAACTCTGTAAAGTTAATTTTTATAAAATGGATTAATAGCTAATAATTAAGGAGATACGTGCCAAAGTTTATACCGTTTTGTGGAATCCGCTACAGCTCAAATATTGACCTCAATCAAGTAATAGCTCCACCTTATGACGTAGTTGATAAAGAGGAAAGGTCAAAATTAGCAAGTCGTCACAGAGGAAACGCCATCAAAATTGAATTACCAGATAGATCAGAATCAGATTTAACTGGTGCTACTGATAACTACAGTTATGCAAAACTACTCCTTGACTCTTGGATAGACGACGGTATCTTAATCGAAGATATAAAACCTTGCTTTTATATTTATAAAATGACATTTCGGTCCGAATTTCCCATAGCAAATCATAGAGAAATATCGACCTTGGGTGTTTTAGGCGCACTTAAAATCGAAGAGCCAGGGACAGGGGACGTATTGCCCCATGAAAACACCATTAAAAAAGCTAAAACTGATCGATTAGACCTTCTAAGAGCTACGAGAACTAACATATCACCTATTTGGGGACTTTCTTTATCGAATCGCTTAACAGATCTACTTGATAAAACAACTCCTCCCACCGCAACTGCAACTGACGATGACGGTGTGTTGCACGAACTATGGGCAATATCCGAAGATGCTTTAATTAACCAAATAAGTAACTTGGTGGATTCCGCTTCTATTTTGATTGCAGATGGTCATCACAGATATGAAACCTCTTGGAACTATCGAAATGAAATAAGAAATGAAAACGGTAATCAGCCGGGAGATCAGGATTTTGTTTTAGCTTATATCGTAGAGCTCAACAGTGAGCAGATCCACCTCCATGCAATCCATAGGCTCTTAAATACTTCTCATTCAATACCCGATTTATTGGATCTTCTAAATCCAAACTATGAGATCCATAAATACGAAGGACTGGAAGAAGATCTGTTGGAAAAGATGAGATTGAACGGTGAAAATGCTTTTTTCACAACGGAAGGAATATGGCTTATAAAGGCAAAACCAACCTTGATATCCATGAGTAAATCGGATTTGGAAACGAAATGGCTGGAAACGGCATTAAATCAAATAACGGACCTTGAAGTTACGTTTCAGCACGGATTTGACTATGTGATGAATCAAGTAATTAACGGAAAGGCAAAAGCAGCAATTTTGCTTAACCCAGTTTCCATCGAACAAATCAAAGCTTCCTCCGAAGCACGATTCAGAATGCCTCCAAAATCTACTTTCTTTACACCAAAACCTAGAACTGGTATGGTTTTCCGTCGATTAAAGTAGCTTAAATTCAATATAAGATTCACTATTTACTAGCTATTATCTAACGTCGCTTTCATAGATACAACTTTGAGACAATTATTTATCCACCAAACAGTAGTACTAGTACCATATTTCTCAAAACTTTAAATCAAATCTTCAAACTCGTATTAAAAATTTTATAAATTGGCGTTAATTAATCCACAGATTAAACAAGTGGGATTCATTATGCTCATTAAATCTAGAAAACGACATCCAGTTAATAGAATAAATTTATCGTAAACTATAACGTGAACAATCGCAAATATGAGCGACTTATCTTAGTTGTAAACCGAAGGTAGAATTTAAAGACTTAAACTCGGACCATATAAGTTAGTTCTTACTATTTTGCCTAAATTTTGTGAAAAATTCTAGATTCAAACTCCTGTTACAAAGTTGATTAAAAATTACAAAGTTAAAGGTAGCTCTTGAATCGAACCATCTGCAAATATTTGATCAATATGCAAGGGAATACTTGTGCCCGAAGAACCTAAGTTTAACTCAAGTTTAGGCAATAAATCAGAAGCCAAACCAAGTGCCTGAAGCGGAGATATTACAGCTTCAGGAGGATAAACTCCCACACCGTCGACAAGCTTTCGTGAAATCATAATCGCTCCGAGTCCCGCAGGTATTCCAGTTCCAGCGCCAGCTCCGTCAGAGGTTGAAGAAACTGAAAATATTACAGTGTGACTCTTTTTCTCCTTGATACCGTTGAGCACTATTTTAAGACAACCTTTCGGTCCAGTAACATTTCCTTTTTCTAAAAGCTTTGACCGCTGCGAAAGAATTGTTTCTGCCCATTCGTCTATCACTTCTTCACTCGGATTGTTCTCACAGACTTTGAGTCCTTCTCGAACTACATCCATCGTCAAGTTAAAGTACTCTATCGGAAAAACCACTCCTCTGTTAGTGACTTTTTTCAATCCATTAATATATTTCGGCAACGTAATTGTCTCTGGATGAGGATAGGGATACACTGGATATTTCCCTACATCTCTAAATTCCACTTCCTGAACATATTTAAGCCCACTTTCTTCTAAGAGCCTTACCTTTTTGAACTTAGAGTCCTCAAAGACTGGAACGTCGTTTACCATTGCATGAATTCTGTGTCCTATTACGGCTTTTCCTTCAAAGGCCTCGCCACCGTGAATGTGCATTATTTCAACACTGTGGCACTCGTCCATTAGATCTTCGGCTCCAAATTTTGCCAAAAGATTTGCTAAACCCGGAGAATTCCCTAGTCCGATTATCGCCAATACTTTGTTTCTTTCTGCATCCGAAAAAAGGTTGAGCTGTTTTTCGGTAGCATCCAAATCATCGCAAACGTCAACGTAGTTCACTTTTGACTCGATTGCCGCTCGTAATATCGGCTCACCGAAACGATAAAATGGTCCGATGCAATTGATTACTACGTCAGCATCATGAATCTCATCTTTAAGTGACGACTGCGATGTAGCATCAACTTCTCGTCCAACAATTCCTTTTCTATCCAGAAGTTTTACTACTTCGTCCGTATGCGACTTATTTAAATCAGCGATTACAATTTCATCGAAATCGTCAGTAACGCTAATGGTTTTGGCGGCTACTCTTCCAATTCCACCCGCTCCGCCCAAGACTACAGCCTTTGTCATTTTTTTCCTTTTTTTCTATCTTAAAATTTCACTTTAATCTAACGGTCGTCTACATATGTATATACTTTTAAATCAACGGCTAAATTTACTAACCTCGAATAACTATATTCTTCGATGTTTATAAAATAAATACTCATCAGTCTTTAGAATCACACTTGACTGACTTGAATCGCTAATTAAGTTCAGCTAATTGTAACTAACTATTTGCAGGATCAAATTAATCAAGACTGTTTAATTATGATTAAGTGACTTGCCTGTTTGCTTTCAATCTTCTAATTTCAATTCGACACAAAGAATAGTTCACCCCACTTGTAGTTGTTAAGATACGATCGACTTGAAATAAAAGCTTAATTAACTGTCCAAGTAGGTAGTGAACTTAACAGATTGGCAATAGTTCCAGACCCTTTTTTATTTAGAGCATCTTCTGTTTGATGCTGAAGGCTTTCAGAGTACTCATGTTGTTCTACATCTCTAAATACTCCTATAGGCGTTGGCTCGTGCGGTCCTGAAGCCAACTTGGAAAGTGCAAAAGCTATTGCAGGCTTCTGTCGCTTCGAATTGTGTATTAATATCTCGTCTTCGGTCACTGAACTCCTGTCTGCGACTCTAACCCCTTGCTCTGCGTCTAAAACTACACACTTGTCGCTGTTAGCACCGAATATGATCGGTTCTCCGTCCACTAGATTGATTAGGTTATCAGCCCGCTTGTCCTTGGAAGTTATCTCAGAAAATGCGCCATCGTTAAAAACATTGCAGTTTTGGTATATCTCTATTAAGGAAGCTCCCTTATGGAGATGCGCACGCCTCATCATCTCCATCATGTGATTCCTGTCCATATCGTGAGTTCTGGCGACAAAAGTACCTTCTGCTCCCAAAGCTAGACTAATCGGATTAAAGGGACTTAGCACGGAACCAAACGGTGTAGATTTTGTGACTTTGCCGTACTCGGAAGTTGGAGAATACTGTCCTTTAGTCAACCCATATATCTGATTGTTAAACATCAATATTTTTATATTAATATTCCTTCTTAATGCGTGAATTAGATGATTTCCACCTATAGAAAGAGAATCACCGTCACCTGTGACAACCCAAATATCTAAATCTGGTCTGGTCAGGGCTAACCCAGTGGCAAATGCAGGTGCTCTACCATGAATTGAGTGAACTCCGTAAGTATTCATATAGTAGGGAAATCTTGCCGCACATCCAATTCCAGAAATAAATACTGTGTTCTCGCGTTCCACGCCTAATTCGGGCATCAATAATTGAACCGCTGCTAATATTGAGTAGTCGCCACACCCTGGGCACCACCTAACTTCCTGATCAGAAGCCCAATCTTTTCTTGTAGTTACCGTCATCAGTTCTCCTCCACAAAATTTAAAACATACTTCTCAATTTCGACGGCCTTAAATGGTACGCCCTGAACTTTAGAAAAAGATTTAGCATCAATTAAATACTTAGACCGTATCAGCTTAGAAAGCTGACCTAAGTTTATTTCTGGCACTATAACCGTTTCATATTTTTTAAGTATGGTTTCCAAATTCTTCGGGAAGGGGTTCAGGTGTCTCAAATGAACATGTGCTACTTTTTTATCCCTGGCTCTGAGTCGTCTCACTCCAGCGGCAATAGAACCATAAGTAGATCCCCAACCCAAAAGAAGTATCTTCGCGTCAGAAGTCGGATCGTCGACAACTGCATCACTTATGTCGTCCTGAATTCCTTCAATCTTGTGTGCCCTTAAACTAACCATTAGTTCATGATTTAGCGGATCGTATGAAACAGCTCCAGATTCATTTGATTTTTCCAATCCTCCAATCCTGTGTTCCAACCCTGGTGTTCCAGGAAGTGCCATCTGCCTTATTAAAGTCTTGGGATCTCTGATGTACGGATAAAATGACTTGGATCCGTCTTTATTTTCGTGGTTAAACTCCTTAGAAAAATTAGGTTCAATGGGTTGTAACTTGGTTAAATCGGGTAAGAGCCAAGGTTCGGCTCCATTTGCAAGATATCCATCAGTCAAAAGTATTACTGGAGTCCTATATTTAATGGCTATTCTGGCGGCTTCTATTACGGCTTCAAAACAGTCTGAAGGGGTTGATGCAGCTACAACAGGTAAAGGAGCCTCTCCGTGACGACCATACATCGCCAAGAGAAGATCGGACTGTTCGGTTTTAGTTGGAAGCCCGGTGGAAGGTCCAGCACGTTGCACGTCTATGAGCAAAAGTGGCAGTTCGAGACTTATTGCAAGACCCAAGGTTTCGGATTTTAAGTCGACTCCTGGTCCAGAGGTCGTTGTTACTCCGAGAGCTCCTCCATAGGAAGCTCCAAGAGCTGCCCCAACTCCGGCAATTTCATCTTCTGCCTGAAAAGTCTTAACGTTAAAATTCTTAAGTTTTGAAAGTTCGTGCAGGATGTCGGATGCTGGAGTAATGGGATAGGTTCCCAGTAGAACTTGCATCCCTGACAAAAGTCCAGCGGCCACAACTCCCAATGCCGTAGCGTGATTTCCAGTTATATTTGTGTAAGTACCTTTTTCAAAGTGAGCTGGAGCGACTGTATAATTTGAAGCAAATAACTCTGCAGTTTCACCGAATGCATGTCCAGCTTTATAAGCAGCTAAATTTGATTGAAGTACGGTTTCTCGATTTTCGTATTTCTTATTTATCCAATTTATGGTTTCGTCATACGGTCTGTTATACATCCAGGATATAAGACCCAACGCAAAAAAGTTTTTAGACCGTTCAGCATCTCTAGGTTTTGCCCCAGTATCTTTAGTCGCCTCCAATGTCAAAGATGTCATGGGGATCTCATAAACGCTATATCGTTTTAGGGAATCATCAGTTAATGGATTTGTTTCGTAACCTGCCTTACTTAATGATCTATCATCAAATGAGTCCGAATTTACAATTAAAATTCCGCCCTGTTCTAAATCTGAGATATTAGCTTTTAGGGCAGCTGGGTTCATTGCAACTAGCACATTAGGAGAGTCACCCGGTGTCAGTATGTCATGATCGGAAATGTGAACCTGAAACGCCGATACACCTGCGATCGTTCCAGCTGGAGCTCTTATCTCTGCAGGGAAATTCGGAAATGTGGACAAATCGTTTCCAAAGAGTGCTGAACTTTCAGTAAATCGGTCTCCAGTTAACTGCATGCCGTCTCCAGAGTCGCCAGCAAATCTAATTACTACCCTGTCTAGAGCTTCGTGTTTTATTGTCATTATTATTCCACCACTTTCAAGCTATTGTAATCGTCTTATCTAAAAATACGTCCTGTATGGCATTAAGCAAAGCAACTCCGTCTTCCATCGGACGCTGAAACGACTTTCTTCCCACGATTAATCCCATACCTCCAGCTCGCTTATTAATAACAGCGGTTCGAACTGCTTGAGCTAAGTCATCTGCTCCTTTTGACTCCCCTCCCGAATTAATTAGACCGATCTTACCCATGTAACAGTTAACCACCTGCCATCTGGTGAGATCGATAGGATGATCAGTGGTTAACTTGTCATATACCAAAGAATCTGTTTTACCAAAATTTAAAGCTGTGAAGCCACCATTGTTTTCTGGTTGTTTTTGTTTAACAATGTCGGCTTCAATCGTAACACCTATGTGATTAGCCTGACCTGTCAAATCTGCAGATAAATGATAGTCGGTGCCATCCTTCTTAAACGCTGGGTTCCTGAGGTAACACCACAGAACTGTAAACATTCCCAACTCGTGAGCTTCCTGAAACGCCTCCGAGATTTCTACGATCTGACGAGTGGACTCTTCTGAGCCAAAATATATGGTAGCGCCAACTCCCACAGCACCTAAGTCGAAAGCTTGAAGAGGAGATGCGAACAGCACTTGGTCAGCTTGATTGGGATAAGTTAAAAGTTCGTTGTGATTTAACTTTACGATAAATGGAATCTTGTGTGCATATTTTCGAGACGTTAATCCTAAAACACCGAGTGTAGTGGCAATCGCAGAACATCCTCCATTAATAGCCAAATTGACCAGATTCTCTGGATCAAAATATATAGGATTTTTAGAAAAGCTTGCAGCTCCCGAATGTTCTATCCCCTGGTCAACTGGCAAAATAGAAATATAGCCAGTATCTTTGAGCCTACCGTGACTAAAAACTGAAGCCAAATTTCGCAATACTTGCGGTGAACGGTCCGAACCTCCGAATACAGTATCAATGTAATTCTGACTTGGTAAGGTGAGCAAATCTTGACTGACTCCGGTACATTTATGATTCAGTAGATAGTCTGCCTGATCCCCCAAAAGTTGTTCTATGTTTATCGTCATTGATAATCCTTAACTTACTATATTTAATTTTTAGATCCAACTAAAACGTTTTAACTAAATCTGCTTATTAATTACCATCTTAGTCAGATGAATCAAACAAACTATCGACACCGTTTAAACGCCAAATAAGTTCGGTTAACCTGCCGTAGTTATGTTTGGTAAATCTAATTTTAAGACGTTTCAGATCCAACACATCTTTGTCTAAAATCTCAAATTTAGTTGGTTCAACCATTTCGATTCTACCATCTATAAGAATGTCTGAAAATTCATTTGATAACTTTTTCAGATCGGATGCACTAGGAGTCTCTTTTAATCTGATAATTAAGTTACTGCCTACCCATCTGATCGAATGGTAGTTAGAATAAAATTTGAGAATATATTTCACCGCCTCTGAAGGAGAGTCGGTTTTTATAAACAACTTTGTATCGTCTGGACTAGTATACGAGCGCGATTCAATCACACGTTTTACAAATTCAAACCACGAATCCCAATAGTCGTCCCCTCCAACATCTAACAGTATTATCGGAGCAGGTAAAGCTTTACCTGTTTGAACTAAAGTCAAAAGTTCAAACCCTTCATCTTGAGTACCAAATCCACCTGGCAAAATAACGTAGGCATCTGACTCTTTTATCAACATCAGCTTTCGTGTAAAGAAATATTTCATCTGAACAAGCTTTGGATCGTGAGCCAAAAAGACGTTTGGCTGTTGTTCAAAAGGTAACCTAATATTTACACCTAAAGCATTTTCTGCTCCTGCCCCTTCAATGCCCGCCGACATAATTCCGGGTCCCGCACCGGTTATAACCATCCATCCATTTTCAGACATTATGCTCGCAAATGTTTTAGCTAACCTGTACAGTGGTTCGTTTTCATCGGTTCGAGCGGACCCGAACATAGTGACTTTTTTTCGATCCCTGTACGGGCGAAAAGTTCTAAAAGCTTCAGACATTTCTGCCAACACAGCATCGATCATTTTAAGGTCCAACAGATCTGGGTCTTCACTAGCCACTACTGACATTGTTTTAAGGATGGAAGAAACAAGGTCGATCTTAGAACGATACTGTTTTTTTGGCTCTACGTTTTTGTCTTTTTCCATTTATTTTTTTGCCATTTATTTTTTTGCGACTTCGCTTCTAGTTCTGAATAATATTTTTCAAACGTCCTATGAATACAAGATTTATCATAGTTTAAACTTAACTAATATTTCTATTTATGCAAGGTATTTATTTGGCAAGACGAGCACTGTTAAAGATCCAAAAGAGCGTCAACAAATTCTTCAGCATTAAACTTCATTAAATCTTCTACCTTTTCCCCAACTCCAATCATCTTTACCGGAACTCCAAGGGTCTGTCCGATCGAAATGGCTACACCACCTTTAGCCGAACCGTCAAGTTTGGTTAAAACGATTCCAGTTAGGTCAGTTGCTTCCTTAAAAACTTTGGCCTGAGTAACTCCGTTTTGTCCAGTTGTAGCATCAACTACCAAAAGTACTTCTGCCAACTCACCCGGGTCTTTGGAGGCTACTTTCTTTACTTTCTTGATTTCTGCCATCAAGTTAACTTTATTCTGTAACCTACCGGCTGTATCTGCTAGCACGATATCGAAACCCTTTGAATAGGCACTGTTTACTGCATCGAAAATCACAGAAGCTGGATCTGCGCCATCCTGACCGGAAACTATATCCGCTCCAGTTCTTTCTGCCCAAAGGTTAAGTTGTTCTCTCGCTGCAGCTCTGAAAGTATCACCCGCAGCTAGCATTACTTTTTTACCTTCTTTAATGTATTGTGATGCCAATTTCCCGATTGTGGTCGTTTTTCCCACTCCATTTACGCCAACAAATAAATAAACTACGGGTTTAGTTTTGTCAGTTTCAGATTTAACTTCAGGAAACGACAGCTCGGAATTGCCCACCTTCAAGCATGAAACAATTTCGCCTTTGAGTAACTCTAACAATAGCTCAGAATCTGTAACTTCTTTCTCTTTAATTTTGGTTTTCAGATTCTGAAGAATTGAAGTAGTAGTTTTCAGGCCTACGTCTGCCAATAAAAGTGCCTCTTCCAAATCACTGTAAACTTCAGCTGAAATTGTGTTTGCTTTGGAAAGTTTAGGCAGGTAGTTTGAAAATACTGATCTCGATACAACTAGTCTATCTTTTAATGTGGCAGGTTTCTCAGTGACTTTTTGAAGGTCAATCTGAGGAACTATAAGCTCTTCAGGTTTGGTTTTGACCGTATTCTGACGGTAATCGCCTTGATCGAGTTTAGTTAAAGTATCGAGCTTGCCTTCTTCTAACAAACTGGGTAAATCTTTGGCTAATTTTGCCATCTTGCGGGTTTTAGTATAAACAAACCCAAGTCCGAAGACGACGACCACGGCGACCAAAATTAAAATAACGATAATTGCAATAACCACAAAGAAGATTTTAAACGATAAATTAATTATCCAAAGCAAAAACCGCTACTACGCAACACTTACGACAAATGACAAGAAAAAGCAAGTCACTTCTTAGAACAATATCAAACAGACTTGTTTTGAGAAAGCCTTTCACTAACAACTTTTGTCGAACCGCCCGCTTGCATCGATACACCGTATAACGCATCGGCATTTTCCATAGTTCGTTTTTGATGCGAAACTATTATTAACTGTGCGGTAGTTCTGAACTCATTTATCAGGTTTAGAAATCTGCCCAGATTCAAGTCATCCAAAGCTGCTTCGACTTCGTCCATCAAGTAAAATGGAGAGGGCCTGGATCTGAATACGGCAAACAAAAAAGCCATAGCTACTAGCGATCTTTCTCCGCCAGACAGCAATGAGAGCTTTTTTACTGTCCTACCGGCGGGTTTAGCTTCAATTTCAATACCCGTATCTAATAGATGATCTGGTTCTGTCAAAATTAGGTCCCCTGAACCACCCGGAAACAGTACTTCCAGTAACAATTTGTAGTTTGATTTAACGTCGGTAAATGCAGATTCAAAATCATGGGCTATCTCTTCATCGATAGATCGGATCATAGCATGTAACTCCCGACGGGCATTTTTAATATCTTCCAACTGCTGAAACAGAAAATCATATCGAGACTCTAGCTCAGTGAGTTCTACATCAGCCAAAGCGTTAATCGGACCGATATTCTTGAGCTCTCTTTCTAAAAGCATGATTCTAACTTCAATTGTTGTCCCGGGTGGTAATGGTGGCTCTATAGAGTTCATAGCTTCATCGAGACTGCATTCAATTTCATTTAAAATGTAAGTGCGAACGTGTTCTAACTTTACTTTAGTTTCAGCCTGAATAATCTCCTGTTTTTGAATCAAATCACGATATTCGGCAACATCTCTTTCCAAGCTGACTCTCTTGTCTTTTACAGATTCCAAATCCTTGGAAACTTGCTCCAACGTCTGTTGATTTGCCTGAACGCTGACATTTAATATAACCAGCTCGTTATCGATGAGCTTTAAAGTCTTATTGGCAAGTTCTTGAATTGAAGCTAATCCTTGAGACTGTATTTCGATACTCTCTAATAAAGTCTTTGCTTTTTGCCTCTCCTCGTCCTTACCTAAAAGACGCATTTCAATTTCACTCAGCCTAGACTCGTAGTTTTGGCGTCTTTCCTTCAAGGTGGCTTGTGTTAGATGATATTCGTTTAATTTGCTCGTCAGCTCACCTTGACAGTCACTAAGTTCTTCGGTAAGTTTCCGTATAACGTCAAGTTTTTTTTGGTAGAGCTCATTGTCTTGCGACAGCAAAGAAACTGACTCTTCTAAACCTTTAATTAGATCTGTTTCCTTTTGCAATTTTTCTTTTTCGTCGTCAATCTTTATTAAAGTATTGAAGCTGGTGATTTCTAACAATTCAGATGATTTTTTCAACTTATTATTTTGCTCAATTTTTGTGTTGATCTCAAAATTTAATTTGCTAATCTCAAAACTTTTCTCCTTGAGCAAACTTGCAAACTGATCATCTTTTAGTTGTATCTCAGCTACTAACGCCGATAACTCAGATACTTGTCCGCTAAGATCCTGGCACGTTATATCAGCCTTGAGTAACGCTTCTTTTGTGAGTACAACTGAATTCGAATCGCCTGAACCGTCAGATCCGTTAATCTGTCGATCAGCATTCAGATACCAGCCATCACGCCCAAAGCGATCACCATTTTTAGTTACAATAATCGCATTTGAAACGTTTCCGATCTTAACTGCCAAATCAACAAATTCACTGTCCAGTTCACCTTCGTACAGAAAATAACTCTCCAGCAAACCGTGAATCATTTCATCATATTCAGAACTACTAGTATCTCTGGCATCTTCAGTCCCCACGAAATCTGACAACTTTTTTAACTTGGCAGATAGATAATTAGATTCAAGGTTAAACAGCTCCGTTTGAGCTGGCTGCAAATTAGGCACTATTACTGGAGACTTACCTTTTTGCTTTGCGTCAAGCAATTTTTCAAAAGCTTTTTGAGAGTTGGAAGCCATTACTCTGACGAGAACTGGCCCAATGGCCGCTGCAACCGCTTTTTCGTAGCCAGCTTTAATTGAGATAAAATCTCCCAATATCCCGACAAACTCTTCTTGACCTATAAATTCATTGGCCCCCGTTTCTGCCATCCCACTCTGTAATGCATTTTCAATAGTTCCTTTAATAATTTGAGATTCTCTAAGTTTATTTTCAAGCTCTTGCAATGTAGATTTAGTTGACTGAAGTTTTATCCTATTTTCGCTTAAATGTCTTTCTAGTTCAGATTTTTCGGACTCCGCTGTAGCTACCACTGCTTTGAGATCATATATAGACTTGTCTAAATAAGAAACTTCTTCGTTTGCTGTTCGGAGTTCGGCTTTCGTGGCATCTTGAACCAGTTGTAACTGAGCTAACAGTTTTTCTGAGGACTGCTTTGCACTATGGAGACCTTCCAACCTTGCTTTTGACTCGTTATATTTAGATATCGGAGTTTCTTCACCTTCGACAACTCCCAAACTGGCTTGATCTAACTGGTTTTGTAAATCTCGTTGCTTACTTTTTAAACTGTCTAAGTCGTTTTGCAGGGAGACCAAATTCCCTTGTTCAAATTTAAGATCATCCAACTTTTTGGTTAAATCAGCAGCTTCAGCCTCTAAACTTGTAACTACCTGTTCGTCCAGTACTTGCACTCTTTTCTGTTCATAAAGACGGCGGCGTTCTGAAATCACTGCGATCAAACCTTTTGCCTTTTCTTTAAGACTTTGAAGCTTAGAAATCTTTGAAGTTAAATCCAAATCCTGTCCCTGTATCAGTTTCTTCTGATACATAGCCTCTTTCTCTAAAAGTTCAGACATCACAGATAAAGATTCGGTCTCGTTGGTTACAAGTTTTGATTGGTAGTCTTGAGATGCCACAAGTCTGTTTTGAAGTCCAACCAGCTCTTGTCCGCTCTGATAAATTTTGAGAGTGTTGAGCTCCGAAGTAATTTCAGCAGATCTTACTGCAGCTACGGCTTGTTTTTTTAAAGGACCGATCTGACGCTTAACTTCACGAATCATGTCTTGAATTCTGTCCAAATTTGACTGCGAAGCCAAAAGCCGCCTTTCAGCTTTTTCCTTGCGTCTGCGATATTTAAGCACACCCGCGGCTTCTTCGATCACCGCTCTGCGCTCCTCTGGTTTTGCCGATAAAATAGCATCAATTTGCCCTTGAGAAATTATCACATGTTGGGACCTGCCTACACCTGAGTCTGACAAAAGTTCTTGGATGTCCAACAACCTACAAGCTGCCCCATTTATAAAATATTCACTTTCACCGTTTCGCCAAAGTATTCTCGATAACGTTACTTCAGAAAGATCAATAGGTAGTCTTCTGGCAGAATTATCGATAGTTAAAGTCACTTCAGCTCTCCCTAATGCTGACTGACGTGAATTTCCGTCAAAGATCACTTCTTCCATTTTCGAAGACCTAACAACTGATGGACCTTGAGCTCCTAATACCCATGCCACTGCATCAACTATATTTGACTTACCAGAACCGTTCGGCCCAACAATTACGGTAACTCCCTGTTCGAAATTAATTTCTGTAGGTTCTCCAAAGGATTTGAAGCCTTTTACGACTAAGGATTTAAGATACACGGCTTATACTACTCTTTTTTCTTTATTCTTTTAG